>JBATTL010000597.1:0-13499 GCA_049670525.1 Thiohalocapsa sp.
ATCCCGTCCGTAGAGCAGCCGCAGCGTCGCTGCGAGCTTCGGCTGCGGCTCAACCGCGACGACCCGTGCGCCGAGCCGCCGGAGGCTGCCAATACGATCACCGACGTGGCTGCCGATATCAAAAACCAGATCCCCCGGACCTGCGAAGCGCGCATGCATTCGGTCGAGGGTCGGGCCGCGCCTGCCACCATAATAGGTCTTCAGGGATCGTCCGATACCGAGAGCGCCGCGCAGCGGACGCGTCAGAGCGTGACCGGGCCTTGACGGCGTATCGCTCACTCGGGGTGCTCGGTCGCAGCGTCGCCAATCAGCGGCTTAGCCGGCCTCAAGGCTAGGACAGGGAGATGCAGCGCCTGCACCAGCCGATGGGGGGCTACCTCGTCTGGTATCCGCCATAGACCCAAACGCGCGAGCAGCAGGCCAAGCGCGGGCAGCGACGTTGTCACCGCAATGGGTACTGCCAACAGCGCGCCGATGAAGAACGGAGAAAACAGCAGTGCGCCATTGGGGCTATAGACCGCGAACCAGACCAAAGCCGCGGTCCCGATCAGGGTCTGGGGCCAGAGCCGTCGCAACGCCATCATTGGGCTGACCCAGTGCGGGACGCGCCTCTGAACGTCCCAGACCACCGCGCGCCCGAAAAATAGCCCGCCGATAAAAACGCTGTGGGCAACGGCCATGATTGGTGCGATCAGCATCGAGAACGCCACCTCCGCAAGACTGCCGATTAACAGCCGCGGTGCACCGCCATAGCGCTGCCGACCTGAGGTTGTTGCCAGCGCATCGGTGAGGCTGGCGAGCTTGGGTGCGAAGATCATACCCATGATCATGAAGAACAGGATCTGGCCGGGCAGGGGTTCGTAGATCGGTCCAGTGTCGTAGGCCATGCGCAGCGCCCCGAGCACCATCAAGCCCACCCAGGCCGGCGACGAGACGAACATCAGGATCGCGAGCAACAGTTGTACGCGGCTGACCGGGTGCAAATCCGGAAGGTGCATCAGCTTCAGGTACTGCAGATTGCCCTGACACCAGCGCAGGTCACGACGCAGGAACTCGGGCAGTGTGGTGGGATTCTCTTCCCAACTGCCGTCTTCGGTCGGCATCACGCGCACCTCATAGCCGGCGCGTCGCATCAACGCCGCCTCGATCTGGTCGTGGCTCAGCACCGCACCCGCGAGGGGGCCGCGGCCGGGCAAGTGCGGCAATGCACAATGATCGACAAACGGCCTCATCCGGATCAGCGCATTGTGCCCCCAGTAGGGGCCGGCGTCCGCCTGCCACCAGGCGCTGCCGATGCTGTAACTCCTCATACCCAAGCGCATGCCGAATTGGAACGGCCGCGCGAAGGCGCTGGCGGACGGCAGCCCAACCATCAGTGTCTGCAGAATGCCCAGGTGCGGTGTCGTCTGCAGACTGCGGACCATGCGCAGCATGGTGTCGGGCGCCATCAGGCTGTCGGCATCGAGGACCAGCATGAAGTCGAACCCGGCCCCCCATTGCTCGCAGAAGTCTCGGATGTTACCGGCCTTGAAACCGAGGTTTTCCTCTCGGCGGCGGTAGGTTATGCGCATTCGTCCATGCCAGCGATCGGAAAGTTCTGCGACGCGTGCCTCCTCGGCGGCAATGACCTCTGGCCAGTCGGAGTCACTGAGGACGAACACTTGAAAGTGCTCGGCGACGCCCGCGCCCGTCAGGCCGTCGATCATCAGATCCAGATTGCGCCCGACGGTTTGCGGATCCTCGTTGCGGATACAACTCAGCAACGCGGTGCGAGTCGTGATCGGGCTGCGATCGGTCGCGTCCGCGAGCGGCGGACAAACCGCCGATCCGGCGTCGCAGGCGGTGCGCATGATGGACAATCCGATCACCGCGTTCCAGAAACCGATCGCTGCCCATGGGATTGTTGTTGCGAACAGCAGGGTCATCGCCATGTCGACGGCGTCATAGCCCCCGGCCGATAGTGTCCAGACCATCAGCGCCAAGGCGGTGAGCACGGTGGCTGCTACCAGTCCTGCGAAAAGCTGACGGCGTAGGCGAATGGGTACGCGATGGCCGACGGCGTTTGCGTCAGGCACCATTCGCAGGTTTGAGGATTTGTGGGGCATCGGCATCAGATCCATGGGGCGGCGATGAGTCCCCGTTTTCGAGAATTGGCAGATGGGACATCTGGCGACCCCTGTCGCCTCGCGAAGAGTATTAGGGACGTTCCGAATACCTCAAGTCAGGTTTTGAACAGATAGGAGTTAAGGCGCAGATCGAAGACGATGCGGAAGGCCTGCCTCTGAGTACAAATTGCGAGCCGCATGCACAGCTTTTGTTGATATCTGAAGGCATTCGGGATCCCTAAAGAATTGGCGCGCGATCGCTTTGTCCGCGCATCGGTTTGCAAACACGGCTTCCCGATCAGTACGCATCGGTGGCCAGCTCGTCGATCGGGATGAATCGTGGGCGCATCGCGCTGGGTGCTCCGTCGGCCCACATTTTGCCGGCGCGATAATCGCGGCGCACACGGTTGCGTTCCCCGGTGACCGGCTGAATCCGGATCACGTCGTCTGCGATCAGACCGAGCCGTTCCTGCGTATCGTCCCAGCCGATGAACAGCCGCACGGCCTGGGTGCTACCATTCCGGAGCAGCCAGGCGATCTCCAACACACGGTCGTCCGCAATCGATAAGTCTAGGATTGTCGCCTCTTCGCCGGAACCCGCAGCGTCGGAGCAATTGCTGCAGGGCAGCATGCCCGGAACCATCGCACCCTGTCGCCAACCTCCCGACTCAGTGCCATAGAGAATCAACAGGGCTCGGTCACCCCGCTCGAAGGTCTTTTCCTCCGGCGTATCCTGGGTCCGCTCCAAAATGACGGCGATATCCTCCAAATCGTCAGCGTTCAGCAATCCGCTAACGGACTGCATCGGTGTCCACCAGTCCAGTGTCACCCAGTCACCGATGCGGGGAGGTTCGCCGCCGGAAAGTCGCGGCGGCTGTGCCTGTGCCGAGATGTACCACGACAGAACGCAGGTTGCGAGAGCCAGACTTCGCTGCAACGGCCATCGCCGTCTTAGGGTAAGTGTGCGATACGGAGGGTGACGTCTGGTCCGAAACATTGAGGCGTCCTCTCGGAGATAGACCGGCGCTGCCGCTCGCTTTCTGGTCGGTCCGGCACGGAAGTGCGAGGCTTCAGCCTCGCCGGTCATGGTCAGCAAGGGCGCCGTCTCCGTCGATCGCGGGCTTGGCTACGCTAGACTATGCTCGCCGTCCGGCGGAGTAGCTGAAGCGTTTGGTCGACTGACTCGAGGTCCAGACCGGCATCACTTAAATGTGTCCGCAATGCTGCAGCTTCGTCGACGATTATCCTCAGCTGGGTGTCGCTAAAGATCTGACAGGCTGCATCCACTTCCGGCGGACTCGCGCTAAGCAGCGTTGGGGTCAAGTCCTGCGGCGCTATCGGGCTCTCGGCGTGCAGCAGGTCCGCTACCAACGGCTGCTCAAGCAGCCGAAAGTGGATCTCGCGTGCCACCGTTTCGTCATCGAGTTCCTGAATCGCCAACGGGTCGGTTTCCACATGGCGCCGGACCGTCCGCATGATGACATCGATCAAGCGTCGGATGGCGGTCCGTTCGCGCTCTTGGTTCTCGGGCAATCCGCAGCACTGCTCGAAATGGCGTTCCAATTCTCGTTTCAGGCCGAGTACGATCTCGCTGCCTGCATCCGCGGGCAATTCCGCCGCCCGACGAACGATATCGCGCAACGAGGCTCGAAAAGCCCCCAAGTCCTCGTGGTCCGCCTGCTGCGCCATGAGCAGTTGCTCCGGAAGCACCTCTTCCGGAGGCCAGGCAAAAAGCGGATTGTTGTGCCGGCGCCGCAGCTGACGCTCGCGACGGCCCGGACTTTGGGTGAAGGGGAGTTCCATCGGACTAATCGCCTCGCTTTGGGCCGCGCCCTTCCACCAACGTCTCGTACACCGCCGAATAATCGGCGTTCCCCAATCCCGCGGCCATGGCCCTGAGAAACGCCGCTTCTAGAGCCACCAGTGGGGCAGTGTCCAGATCCATGTTCTCGGCAACGCGGCGAAACAGCGACACGTCCTTGAGCAGGTGCTTTAGCGGGAAGTTTGCGGTTCCGTATTCGCGGCTCAGATATTTGTCCAGCTTCTTGTCGAAGGTTGGGGCGTAAAGCGCGCTTTGGCGCAGCAGCGTCATGAATTGCTCCACGTCCAGGCCTTCGCGGCGCACCAAACCGAGGCTGTAGGCGAAGCTGGCGGTCAGACCGGCGATGAGCTGATTCATGGCCAGCTTGAGTGCCGCACCCTGGCCGACCTCGCCGACGCGTTGGGGTGACTCGGAGAGGGCCTCGAAAACCGGAAGGCAGTCCTGGTAAGACTGCTCATCGCCGCCGGCCATGACGATCAGTCGCCCTTCTCGCGCCTCCGGCAGGCTGCCGAGCACCGGTGCTTCAAGATAAGCGCCGCCCGCGCAGGCGACGGAGTTGCCGATCGCGCGACTCTCGTCCGGCGCAATGGTGCCCATTTGCACGATCGTTCGGTCGCGGATCGCCGGCTCGGTCTCGGAGGAAAAGAGCGTCTCGCGGATGGCTGACGCGTCGCTCAACAGCAGCAATGTTGCGTCCGCGGCGATGATGGCGCTTGCAGCGCTGTCGGCCCGGTCGATGCCGATCGCGGCGAGTGGTGCTGCCTTGTTCGGAGTGCGATTCCAGACAGTGACTTGGAAGGCTAATGACGCAAGGCGGATTGCGATTTCGCTGCCAAGCAGGCCGGTGCCGAGCAGTGCCAGTTTCATCGCCGTCTCCGGTTGTGTTTTGGCCTCTCCGGGGCCGCCGCCGAACTCAGGGCGTCGCTCAGCGTGTGCCGCCGCCGCGCAGCAGCTCGATGACCGGTCTGGTGTCCGGGCGCGTGCCGCGCCAGAGCGCGAAAGACTCCGCGGCCTGCTCGACCAGCATGCCGAGACCATCCAGTGCTCTCGCGGCGCCATGCGCGATTGCCCAACGACAGAACGGAGTGGGATCGTCGGCGTATAACATGTCGTAGGTCCAGCCACCTTGAGCAAGGCAATCTTCCGGGAACAACGGAATGCTGCCGGCGAGGCCGATCGACGTGGCGTTGATAATAAGGTCGAACTGCTGTCCGGCAAGCGCGTCCAGCCCGCGTCCGATGACGCGGTCGTGCGCCGCCAACTGGGCAAGTTCCGCGGACTTGGTTGCGGTGCGGTTGGCGATGACCAATGCCCCAACGTCGCTTTCGATCAATGGATCAACAACACCCCGGGCCGCGCCGCCTGCACCCAGCAACAACACCCGCTTGCCAACGAGATCGTAACCCTGATTCTCGATCAGATCACGGACCAGGCCGACCCCATCGGTATTGTCACCACGCAGCAGGCCGCCATCGGACACGATGATGGTGTTCACGGCGCCGGCGCGCTCGGCACGTGCACTGCGGTCCGCGAGCAGGTCCCAGGCCTGTTCCTTGAACGGCACGGTGACATTCAGGCCACGGCCACCGGCGGTGACGAAACGCCGCACGTCTCCGGCAAAGTCGTCGAGGCCGCCCAGTATGCGCCCGTACTCGATTTGCTGGCCCGTCTGGCGAGCGAACGCGGCATGGATCGCCGGTGACTTGCTATGGGCGATCGGGTTACCGATGACTGCGTACTGGTCGGTCACTATTGATATCGCGCTTGGGGTAGAGGTGGATCGGTGCGAATCGCGTCCCGGTGTCCCTAGCCGTTGAGCCAGCGGGCGGCGTCCTTGGCATAGTAGGTCAGGATGCCGTCGGCGCCGGCGCGCTTGATACCGGTGAGGGCCTCCAGAACGACCGCACGTTCGTCGAGCCAGCCGTTCTGGCTAGCTGCCTTGAGCATCGCATACTCGCCGCTCACCTGGTACACAAAGGTTGGGGCGCCGAAGCGGTCCTTGACCCTGCGCACGATGTCCAGATAAGGCATCCCAGGCTTGACCATGACCATGTCCGCGCCTTCCTGCAGGTCCAGCCCGACCTCATGCAGCGCCTCGTCCGAGTTGGCCGGGTCCATTTGATAGGTGTATTTGTCCCCACCGGCGAGGTTCTCCGAGGAGCCTACAGCGTCGCGAAACGGGCCGTAGAAACTGGAGGCGTACTTGGCCGAATAGGCCATGATGCGGGTGTGAATACTGCCGGCTCCTTCCAGTGCCGCGCGCACGGCGCCGATGCGGCCATCCATCATGTCCGATGGGGCCACGATGTCAGCGCCGGCCTCGGCCTGTGATACCGCCTGCTTCACCAGCACCTCGACGGTCTCGTCGTTCATCACATAGCCGGCGTCGTCGATTAGACCATCCTGGCCGTGGGTAGTGAACGGGTCCAGCGCGATATCCGTCATGACGCCGAGCCCGGGCACGGCATCCTTCAGGGCACGCACCGCGCGCTGAGCCAGTCCGTCCGGGTTGAATGCTTCGCGGGCGTCCAGGGACTTGGCGCTCATCGGCGTGACGGGAAAAATGGCCATCGCCGGCACGCCAAGGGCCGCGACGGTCTGCGCCTCCTCCACCAGCAAGTCTATGCTCATGCGCTCGACCCCCGGCATCGACGGCACTGGTTCGCGTTCGTTGCTGCCCTCAAGCACGAAGACCGGATAAATGAAATCGTCTGGTGTCAGAATGGTCTCGCGCATCATCCGGCGCGAAAAGGCGTCGCGTCGCATCCGGCGCATACGGGTGGTGGGGTACGAGGAACGGTTCGGCAGCAGGTCGGTCATGGTGAGAGCTCGAGGAATTCTTGTGTTCGGACCAAACCAATGAGGTTAACGCAAGGTGGGCATCCTCTCCAGTCCATACAGCGCTCTTCAGGCCCCACAATGACTAACCTGGTCTCGCGCGGGAACGGCAACACCGCAGCGGCTGTTTCATGGACCCTGTCGGGCTGGTGATACAGGCGAAGCCGCTGCTAGACTGCCGGATACAGATCCACAGAGCAGAAATCGCAGGACGAGAGATGCCTTTCGGACACCAGGACCAGCCCACGCCCGACGCTTTCGACCTGTGTCAAGAGCGCTTCCAGGCCGACGTCGTCGAAGCCTCCCATGGGCGGCCGATCCTGGTTGATTTCTGGGCCGCGTGGTGCGCGCCCTGCCGCCAGCTCTCGCCCCACCTGAATCGTGTCGTCGACGAATTCGGCGGCGCTATCGCGCTGGCAAAGGTCGAGGTGGACAAAGGCGAGAACATGAAGCTCGCCGGTCGCTATCGGCTGCGCGGTTTCCCCACCGTGATCGTTTTTCAGCGAGGTGAGGAGCGCGGTCGCTTCAGCGGATCTCGCTCGAGTCACCAGCTCCGTGAATGGATCGAGCAGCACCTCGAGGGGAGTCCGGCCGAGCATCGCGCCGCTTGATGCCCCTGGTTTCTGCGCGGCCGGTTCCTTCGTTGCCCGTGTTGTCCGGTGGTGTCTTGGCGCGGCGCACGCGCCCGGCGATGCTGTTGTTGGCGCTGATCCTGCCGCCTTCACTGCTGGTGGCCGCGGACCGACCGCTGACTCCGCCCGAGCGGGTGATCAAGCAGGTCTCCGACGGCCTGATGCGCGTTCTGCGCGAAGACCGCCGACTTTTGGAGACCAACCCCGCCTATGTTCACCGTCTGGTCGATGAGCTGTTCCTTCCCAACATCGATCTGGACCGCGTCTCGGCGCTCGTGTTGGGCCGCTACTGGCGCGACGCTACCAAGACCCAGCGTCGGTTGTTTCAGAGCGCCTTCAAGGATCTGCTGGTCAATACCTATGCCCATGCGGTGCACAGCCTCAGCGCCTGGGAGATTCGTTACCTGAGGCCGCGTCTGTCTGGCGATCCGAATCGCGTCCTGGTCCGGACGGAGATCCTTCGCCCCCGTGGCGACCCGGTCGCCGTCGACTATCGAATGATCCGCAGCGGTGGCCGCTGGCTTGCCTACGATGTTGCGGTGGAAGGCATCAGCCTGCTCACGAACTATCGCAGCACCTTCACCGGTATCGCCCGGGAGCGCGGCATCGAGGGTCTGATCGGCGACTTGCAGCGCCGCAACGCCACGGCCGCCGGGGTGACGGGGCGCCAGTAATGACCTGCGCGTCAAGACCCGGCCCGCCAACCTAGATGATCCATCCAAGACCATCCATAGTCGACCTCGCCACGACCAACTATCTCAGGCGGCACGGGGGGTGCGGTTTCCGACGGCAGCCTGCACTGTCGCGCGATTCAGCGCCGACAGCACCGCTTTGAGTGAAGCACCGAGGGTATCGCGATCGATGGCGGCGCCGGGGACCAGTTGGCCGTCGAAGTCGAGCTGCACATAGGCGGCGGCCTCGGCGTCCGTACCCGCGCCGATCGCATGCTCCTGATAGTCACGCACATCCACGGGTTGGCCACTGAACCGCGTCCAAGCGTCGGCGAAGGCCGCGATGGCACCGTCGCCGTTACCGTCGAGACGTTGTTCGATGCCGTCGACTTGCACGCGGGCTTCGATTCGGTCTCGGCCGTTGCGGCTGAGCTGATAGCCGAGCAGTCGGGCGGGTTTGTCGTCGCAGACGAAATGCCGCAGGAATAGATCATGGATCGCCGTCGCGTCGATGATGCCCCCGCGTTCCTCGCTGACCCGCTGCACGATTGGAGCGAGTGCCTGTTGCAGCCAGCGGGGCAGACTCAGACCGAACTCGCGCTCGAGCACGAAGGCGATGCCACCTTTGCCGGATTGGCTATTGACGCGGATCACCGCCTCATAGCTGCGCCCCAGGTCGGCCGGGTCGATGGGCAGATAGGCCACCTGCCAAGCGCTGTCGCGGTGCGCGTCGGAAAGTTGCTGTTTCAAAGACTTGTTGATGGCGTCCTGATGGCTCCCGGAGAACGCGGTGTAGACCAGTTCGCCGACCCAGGGGTGGCGCGGGTGGCAGAGCATGCCGGTGCAACTCTCGACCACATCGATGATCTCGTCCGGGTCGCGCAGATCCAGCCGCGGGTCCACACCCTGGCTATAGAGGTTCATGGCGAGCGTGACCAGGTCCATGTTGCCCGTGCGCTCGCCATTGCCCAGCAGCGTGCCCTCGACCCGGTCGGCGCCGGCCAGCAGACCGAGCTCCGCTGCCGCGGCGGCCCCCCCGCGATCGTTGTGCGTGTGCAGTGAGACGATGACGGCATCCCGCCCGTGGCTGTTCTGAGACAGCCCTCGGCAGAAATATTCCACTTGGTCGGCGAAGACATTCGGGCTCGCAGACTCAACCGTGGCAGGCAGGTTCAGGATGCAGGGGTGTTGCGGGATGGGCTTCCAGACGTCGAGCACCGCGTTGCAGACCTCAATGGCATAGTCCGGCTCAGTTTGGGAGAAGCTCTCCGGGGAGTATTGGAAGGTCCAATCGGTGCCAGGATACCGGGCCGCCTCGGTGGCGATCAGTTCGGCGCCCTGCACGGCGATTGCCTTGATGCCGTCGCGGCCCGCGCCAAACACCCATTCTCGCTGCACCGGCGAGGTCGAGTTGTAGACATGGACGATGGCCCGAGGCGCGCCATCCAGGGCTGCGAAGGTGCGCCGGATCAGGTCCTCGCGGGCTTGCACGAGAACCTGCACGGTCACATCCTCGGGGATCTGGCGCTCCTCGATGAGCCAGCGCACGAAGTCATAATCCGGCTGGCTTGCTGACGGAAAGCCGACCTCGATCTCCTTGACCCCGATCCTGCCCAACAACGACCAGAGCTGGCGCTTCTGCTCGACGCTCATCGGCGAGCGCAGGGCCTGGTTGCCGTCGCGCAGGTCGACGCTCGCCCAGCGTGGGGCCTGCTCGATGATGCGCTCGGGCCATTGGCGATCCGGCAGCTGGACTGTTGGGGCGCGGCGGTATTTGCTGTGATCGAAGGACATGGCAGCGGGTCTCGAGTTTCGACATTTAGGGCGTTGGTGGCCTGGGACCGGTGCTTGGGTTGTCGCAACCGGCCCAGGGCCACTGATGTGGGACTTGGCCTTGTGGGTCGTGCCCGGCTGCCGGCTTGTGGCCGACGGAGATAGAATGCGCTATCCGTTGTCGCAGATGATTGCTAAAACACCTAAACTTTCGGTTTATCTGGCATTTATCTGCTAAGCTTCAGCGTAAAAACGCAATAAGTGATTTTCGCTCCCCGATCTTGTGCCACACCGCGCTGCGATCGCGTTCCTCGACCCATCCCATGCTCGACGCCTACGACAAACGCATCCTCGAGATCCTTCAACAGGAGGGCCGCATCAGTAATCAGGAACTCGCCGACCGCATCGGTCTGTCGCCGTCGCCCTGTCTGCGGCGGGTGCGCGCGCTCGACGAGGGCGGTATCATCGCCGGCTATCGGGCGATGCTCGACGCCAAGAAACTCGGCCTGAACCTAATGGCGTTTCTGAGCATCTCGATGGACCGCCACACACCGGAGCGCTTCGCCAACTTCGACGCCGCGGTCGCGGCGATGCCGGAGGTGTTGGAATGCTCGCTGATCACCGGGCGCGATGCCGACTATCAGCTCAAGGTCGTGGTGCGGGATATGGACGCCTACCAGGAACTGCTGCTCAACAAGCTGACGCGTATTGAGGGGGTCAGCGGCGTGCACTCCAGCTTCGTACTGCGGCAGGTGGTCGAGCGCACGGCGCTGCCCCTGTCATACTCAAGCCTATGATCCTATAGCCTGTAATCCTCACTGGACCGAGTTGCCACGCGCATCGCATCCTGGACGATCGGCGGCATGTGGCACGATGCGCCGAGTTTTCCCATTTCCTGGCTGGCGCTCGCGCAGCGACGGAGGTGATCGCATGACCGTTTCCGCATCAAGGCCTGAGGGCCTGATCCTGACCCCAGGGCCGGCCGGTGCCTGGGACGACGCTCGCGTCTCTGGGCCGTCTGTCCTGCGCAACCCCGATGGCAGCTGGAGTATGTGGTATTACGGCCGGGACTCGGAATTTGATCGGGAGATCAATCTCCCGACCGGCCGCTGCGGTATGGCCGTCTCGGACGACGGGCTGCAGTGGCGACGGGTCGCGGGGCCGCTGACCAAGGGCGCTGTCTTCGAGCCCCATCCCGATGCCCGGCGCTTCGACTCTTCACACGTCGGTGTCAGCGATGTGGTGCGGCGGGACGGCCTGTACTGGATGTGGTACCTCGGCGGGGATCACAGCCGCACGATGATCGGTCAATTCGAGGTCAAGGGGCTCCAGCTGCGGCCCGGTTGCGCGATCTCGAGGGACGGCCTGCATTGGCTGCGTGTCGAGGGCCCCTATCGCGGAGCAATGCTCGACCTCGGGGCGCCCGGGGAACCCGATATGGCCGTTTGCGGCTGGCCGCAGACGATCTGCTTCCCAGATGGTGTCTGGCGCCTCTACTACCACAGCCTGGACCCGGCGCGGATGGTCTTCGTCGTCTCAGTGGCGGAATCCAAGGACGGGCTGACTTGGACCAGGCGCGGCGAGGTACTGGGCACAGGTGAGCCCGGTGCGTTCGATAGTTTGGGCGTCGGCACACGGCATATCATCCGCCATGACGGACGCTGGTTGATGTTCTATGAAGGCGTCGGTGAGGGTGGATACCGGTCGATCGGGCTCGCGGAGTCCGGCGACGGCCTCCACTGGACTCGCCGACCAGGCGCCGAGCCCGATGGCTCCGTATTCGCCCGAGCGCCCAAAGATTCTGGCCGTTGGGACGCCTTTGCCGTCGGCACGCCCTGTGTCGTGCCGCTGCCGAACGGCTCGCTGCGGCTCTACTACGTCGGCGCCAACGAAACCTCGGCGGGGTTCGCCGACGAGCTGGCGATGGTGCAGCAGATTGGGCTCGCGGTTAGCGGCGGAGCGGATTACACCCAATGGGAGCGCTGGTCGGCCGCTTGAGCCTACCGGGTGAGCCGCTTGGGGGGTCCCGAGGACAGCCAGTGCGAGATTGAATCGGAGAGGTGGTGACGCATCCTCACGTGGCGCGAAAGACGAAAAGACAATGGGCAGAGCAAAAAAGACGGCCTGTGAAAACTGGCACGCACACTGTTCTGGTCGGAGTGCCCGCTGATTCCAGTTCAGTCGCCGATTCGCCATGATCTGTCATCGTGCAGTCCGGTAATCTCTACAGCAACAATTCCTGTGCCCGGAGGATTTATGCCGCACCTACAGTTCGAAATTAACAAGACAATCACAGACGCTGAAAAAGAGTCTTTTTCGGAACAAGTGCGTCAGCTCTTTTCAGATGTGATGGACACTGGAACTGACCATATTAGTATTTCGATTCGCGAATTCGGGACCCATAATTTGTCGATTGGGCGCGTAACGGGACCGGAAAGAGGTCTTGCAGTTGTCAATGCGGATATCAGGAATGGACGCAGCATGGATCAACGAAGAGCTCTGACGTTGGGCTTTATTGAGCTACTGAGCAAATCAATGAATATCCCCCAGGAACATGTCTATGTGACGCTAACTGAACACAAAGGCGAAGATTTTCACCTGTTTGAAAAGTATCTGGCGAGTTGGCAAGAAGGTGAGGACCCTCTTGCAGACTAGCCGACTCGCGTGGTCGAAATGCGAATTCGCGTTACGAGGGCTCCTAGCGGCAAGACATGCGAGCACCTGCCTGGCCTTCAGCCGAGCTTAGCTCCGGCGCGGCCAGGATCGTCTGTGATGGGACACTCTGTCAGGTTTCAGGATACGCGGTCCAAGGGCCGGTCCTGGCGATGCGAAAGCCAAGGTCGCCGCCACGGCCGGACGGCCCAAGCCAATACCTGGATGCCGAGCGGCAGCCGGCGGGCTTGTCGAACCAGGAGCCGCCGCGAAAGACACGGAAGGAGCCGGACGCCGGGCCGGTCGGATTCTCGCTCACGAATTGCTCTGAGCGGCTCGGTGCTGCGTCAGCGGCACCAGCAGTTACGCCAGTCCGCCGTTGCATCGCACCGACACGTTGCCGGTAGGCACTCTCCGAATACCAGTCCGAACACCACTCCCAGCAATTGCCGTGCATGTCATGCAGGTGCCAGGCATTCGGTGCTTTCTCGCCCACCGGATGAGTCTTGCCCTCAGCGTTGTCCTCGTACCAAGCATGGTCGACGAGTTGCGTTTCGTCGTCGCCGAAGCTCCATCGGGTCTGATTGCCGGCGCGGCAGGCGTATTCCCATTCGGCCTCGGTGGCGAGGCGGTAGTGCTCGCCCGTCTGTTGGCTCAGCCAGGCACAGTAGGCTTGGGCCTCTTCCCAGCGGATATTGGTAACGGGTCGTCGGTCGCGACCCCAGCCTTCGTCGCTCGGTTGGTCGCATCCCGTGGCCGTGCAGAAGCGATCGTATTCATCGAAGGTGATCGGGAATCGGCCGATGGAGAAGGCATCGATTCGCACCGGATGGGCCGGCTTCTCGTCATCGTAAGGACCGTCGTCCTGGCCCATGGTGAACAGACCCCCAGGTAGCCAGACCATGGCTGGCCCAATGCCTTGGTCCGGCAGGGCATCGTTGAGTGCTTGAATGGGCTGGGTGGGTGTTTCAGAGAGCATCGTGGTTTCCCCGGATAGCGTATTAGG
>JBATTL010000598.1:0-2395 GCA_049670525.1 Thiohalocapsa sp.
CCCTCACTGAGGCGTTCTCACACGAGCGCCACAGGCTGTAGCGGTGCCGTCATCCGTTTGCAAACCATGCATTGCTGGAGCCACTGATGCCTAGATTCTCCTACTTCTTGATCGTCTTTGCGCTTGCGACGCCATTGGCGAGCAATGTCGTGGCTGCCGCAGAGCCGATCGTCACGGTCTATAAGAGCCCCACCTGCGGCTGCTGCAGCAAGTGGATCAAGCACCTGGAGCACAGCGGCTTCGAGGTCGCCTCGGTGGACTTGAACGATCTGCAACAGATCAAGGACATGGCCGGCATCGCCCCTGAGCAGGCGTCCTGCCATACGGCCCGCGTTGGGGATTACGTGATCGAAGGTCACGTCCCGGTCGGCGACATCCGCCGACTGCTGAACGAGCGACCGCCCGCGCGCGGGCTCACGGTTCCGGGTATGCCGCTGGGCTCCCCGGGTATGGAGGCGCCGAATCCGCAGACCTATCAAGTACTGCTGATCGGGGAGGACGGCGATACGTCGGTCTTCGCCACGCACGAGGGTGCGGCAGACGCCGAGGATGAACGCCCATGATACATCGACTGACGCAGCGGCTCGCCCTAGCGATGCTCGCCGTGTTTGCAGGGGTCGAACGCATCTGGATCACGGACACTGGCGACGAGCCGCCGGCGTCCGACCGATGAACCTCCGCTGCGGCCGGCTTGCTGCCCTGTTCCTCATCGCGGCATTCGCCGTGGCGCTCAGTGCCTGCGGCGACCCGCGCGGCAGAATGGGGCAAGGCGGACCGCCACCTAACCACGCGCGAACGATGTCGGGCGGCATGATGGGCGGCTACAGTCGCGGCATGCGACAGGGCGACGGCCCCGGTATGGGGAGCTCGATGCTTCGCCACCGGCAGGCGATGATGCACAGAATCCCATCCGGGTAGGCCCAAGCACAGAATCCCCTGCCGGCGACCCGCGATGTGATCGCGGTCGGAGGCGCCTGCTACCAGGTCAACTGTGCCAGCGGTCACGGCAACGCGGGTGCCGGGGACGGACCCGCCGCGGCGGGCATGTCGCCGCGGCCATGAGCTTCAGCTCGGTCTCGGTGATCGGCAATGCGCTGCAGTTGCGGTCGGTGCGCATTTGACGACAACCAGACATCCCGGCAGCCACGTATTTAACGCACTGAAGAGGATCATCGAATGCCCGAAGCCTTGACGACACCGAACCACAGTTGGATGCGGGCGCGTCCGTCTTTGGCCTCGGCGTATCTGTTTGGCGTGATGGCGCTCGGATGGGGTGCCTTGGGGATGGCCTTCGCGGACGCTTCTCCCGACGCGGAGGCGGCCCCAAGCGAATCCCTCGCCGAGGCACGGGACGACCAGCTGATCGAGCATGCGCGCAAACATTCCGATCCGAAGTACGTCTGTCCGATGCATCCGCAGATCATCAAGGACGAGCCCGGCTCCTGCCCCATCTGCGGCATGGACCTGGTCGAGAAGATGATGGACCCGATGACCGGCAAGCACCCGGAAGTCGCCCTGACGCCGGCGGTGATCCAGACCCTGGGCGTGCGCACGGCCGAAGCCGAGCGCGGCACGCTGTGGAAGTACATCCGTACCGTCGGTCGGGTCGCCCCCGACGAGACCCGCCTGGCCCATGTGCATCCGCGTGCAGACGGTTGGATCGAGACGCTGGCGCTGCGCGCCGAGGGCGAGCCGGTGAAGCAGGGCGAGCGGCTCGCCGAGCTCTATGCGCCGGCCATCCTATCCGCGCAGGTGGACTTCCTGCTGGCCCAGGACCGACCCCAGGGCCAGCGCCGGGTCAGTGCCGACAAGGCCCGCAACATCCTGCGCCTGCTCAATGTACCCGACGACATCATCCGCGACATCGAGCGCTCCGGCGAGCCCCGCAACCGTATCCCGGTGCGCGCGCCCATCGACGGCATCGTCACGCAGATGGCCGCCCGCGAAGGCATGTACGTGACCGAGTCCAGCGAGATGTTCACGATCGCAGACCTCAGCCGAGTCTGGGTCATGGTCGATATCTACGAGCACCAGATCGACTGGCTCGACGAGGGACTGAGCGCCGAGATGACCGTTGAGGCGCGACCAGGCCGCACCTGGGAGGGCAAGGTCGACTACCTCTATCCAACGCTCGATCCGAAGACGCGCACGTTGAAGGTGCGCCTGGTCTTCGACAATCCGGACCTGACGCTGAAGCCCAACATGTTCGCCGACGTAGTCATCTACGGCGGCCCGAAGCGCGACGCGCTGAAGATCCCGGCCGAGGCCCTGATCGTCACCGGCGAGCGCGAGAGCGTGGTCAAGGCCCTCGGCGACGGGCGCTTCCAGCCCGTCGATGTCGTCACCGGCATGCAGCGCGGCGGCGAGGTGGAGATCCTCTCCGGCCTCGACGAGG
>JBATTL010000599.1:0-4138 GCA_049670525.1 Thiohalocapsa sp.
GTGTAGATCCAGCTCTGATGGGAGTTCGGCTTACAAGGGACCCGCCGAATAATCTGTGCGCTCCGCGGAAGTCGCCTGGCAAAGCGCCCGATCACGACCAAGCGGGCGCGTTGGCCAAAACGCAACGTCGGATCCGATTCACACCGACGAGGCGTTTCGACGGCAAGCCGAAGATGGTAGCACCGGAGCCACGAGCTGTCGCCAACAGCAGGCATGGTCGCACTGCCAGCGGATTACAGCCAATTGAACCCTGTAATCCGTTTTGTCTAACTACGCGGGCACCCCTTCCCAGGGAACCGGTTATCGCCGAACAGATCGCGGTCTGCTAAAGGACATTTCAGACACCATTCCATCGATGTTGTCAAAAAATGACTCTGTCGGCGCCCAACCAAGCTCCGCGCGCAGGCGGGTCGATCGATAGCAGGCGGAGCCGGCGAGCCGCGACATCACGGCGGAAGAAATTGGCATTGGGCGTCCGAGCACGCGTTCGAGCAAATCACCGACGCGGCCGCCGGCACGGAGTGCGAGGGCTGGAATCGCCCAAGTCGGTACAGTCCGCCCCAGCGCTTCACTAATCGCGAGGTACAGATCGCGCGTCGAATAGTCCACGCCATCGGCAACGATATAGGTTCGCCCGGATGCGGCCGGGTGGCCCATCGCAAGTATAGCGGCCGCGACCAGGTCTCCCACGGAGACCATCGAACGACGATTGCCAAACTCGGGGATAGGGGGGAAGCGGCCGGACTCTACGGCCTCAAGCATACGCTGCAGGTTGCCTTTGACACCCCGACCGTAAACCAGCGTCGGGCGCAGGATGCACGCGTCGAGCGCTCCTGACGCCGCGGCCGAGAGAACCAATCGCTCGGCTGTGAGCGTGGATCGACCGTAAGCGTCCGTCGGAGATGAGCCCCATTGCTCATCGACGCAGTCCTCCCGGGGATCAGCGGCGGCTTTCACGCTGCTGAAATAGACGAATCGGCTCACTCCGGCGCCGATGGCTGCGTCGAGCAGTGCACGCGTGCCCCCAACATTCACACGCTCGTAGACCGCATCCGGAATACCCGCGACGGCTTGAACGTGGGCAATGCCTGCCAAATGGAAAACCCCGTCCACGCCGTCGCAGAGACCTGGAGGCAATGGCGCGTCTCCAAGAACACAGAATACCCTTTCATTCCAAGGTCCGGCGTTCGGGCTACGCAGTGCCGCGACCACTTGAAAGCCGCGCGCGACCAGCTCCTGACCTAGCGCGCGTCCCAGAAAACCGTTTGCACCGGTGACCAGATACCGCATCGAGGCTTCAAACCTGAGTTGACACGAAGAATCCACTGCTTCCGAAACGTCAGAGCCAAAGTGAAACAAGGCTAAGAGTCAGCTCCTTGGGTCCAGAGGAGCAAATGCCACAATACAATGACTGTTATTGTTGCGACCTGAGTTGCCGAGTAAAACCTCTGATTTGACGAATATAGTATCCCAGGACGAAATCGCTAAGCGTGGTGGAACTGAACCATAAATCTAGTTGCGCCGTAAGGCATTTTTCAATGCTAAAAGTTTGTGTACGGGTCCTTTCCCTACATCGGATACCACGTTCCGACCGCCGCCCAAGAATCGCCATAGAGCAAAGCCACGCGATCTTAATAGTTCATTGCGCAATTTCGCTAACTCATTTGCCGCTTGGAGGTTGGCCTTTAGATTCCTGCAATCGTCGTACAGATCTCGAAATCTTTCTACAAGGTGACCTTCCTCTGCCACCGGGGAGACTCCATCATGCTCGTTGATAAGAGCCCTATTCGGAAAATTCGATAACTCCGGCATGGAGTCATCCAGTGAAGCCTGCAATTTATTGATGTCTCCTTCAGTTAGACCCGTCAAAGCTTCCGCCATTAGAGCCTGCAACAGACCACCGTGAAGACCTGAAATATTGACCCAAAGCGCGCGACTGTATCTCGTATAGCGCTCACGTAGTCGCTCGTCTCGCTCCAGATCCGATGCGATGCTGCGCGCCAGATCGAGATTCATTAGTAGCATTTCCTTCAGCAGTGGGGCGCGCGCAGAATTCATTGTATTGTTGCTATGGATGCGATAGTTTAATAACGGCGCTTCTACGAGAGCAAAAACACCGCGCAATATCGCCTGTGCTACAAGATAGTAGTCATGGCAGAACTGATAGGGTCGAAACGGAAATCGCTTCAAGAACGGCGTTCTGACCAATAAGTTACTAGTCGTTCCGACGAAATTCCCGATCCCGACCCATCGCGCGAAATCGCGTGGCTCAACATTTTTTAGGGACCATACAGCCTGAAACCATCGGGAACGAGGATGGCCTGGGTCCAGCGGTCTACCATCTACATCCACAACGTGAATTTCACTCGATACAGCTTCGATACTCGGGCAAGTCTCGAGGACATTGGACAAGTATTCCAACCGATGAGGGAAATAGCTGTCGTCGGAATTCAGAATGCTGATCGCATCGCAGTTCTCTCGCGCGGCCCAGTCAACCAACTCGTTGATTGTAGCGTGCGCTCCACGGTTGGGGCGTGAATACCAAGAAAATCCCTCTTCTCTCGAAAAACTCCTGAGTACGTCCGTTGAGGCGTCCTCAGAACCGTCATCGATTACCAGAAGCATCTCAGGCCGTCGCGACTGGCATAGAACGGATTCGATCGCCTCGGCGAGAAAAGCCGCGTGCCGGTAGGAAGGAATGATTGTTGCAATTTTCAGTGCGAACACCTCGCTGACTATGCGTCATATAATATCATTCGCTGAGCGCCATGGAGAGCGCAGCGAAGGCGCTTTGGTACCGCGCGTGCGTCGGTTCAGATGAGCTCCTGATTACGAATGACCTTCAGCCAACTTGAGCAGCCGGTAGGGCACAGGTGGCGCGCGCACGACGGCGTAGGCGAGGCGCGGTAGGATCACGGCGAGGTCGAGCCGGTGGTTGAAGCGTTAACAGAACTTGGCCGGGTAACGCGGCAGATGCTAGGGGTGGGACTTGTGATAGGTGCCGTGCAGGGCGCATTGACGTTGCCGAGGATCGTGTTGAGCCTGCGGAAGTCCTCAATCTCGACGCTGGCCGCACCGCCGCCGGTGACCACCGGCTGATGCTCGACGCCGGCGGCGGCGATGCCCGGAAGCAGCCAAGACCGTCGCTGACGACGATTCTGCTGGGGTGGATCAAGCGTTGCGTCCGGGCGCCCAGTTTACGCCTCCGAAAGCCCTCGCCCACGTTCATGAGCAAGGCCACCGGGTGGCCGTCATGGGTCGTGGCGAGGAACGGAGTCTTGTTCGGCGGACCGCGCCCAGGCGTCTGCCCATGACAACCACCGCCCGCAGCGCAGCGAGGACGAACGACCTTGACCCGGGGCGCGGCGGAGGGAGACTGGGCGGAGTGCGGAATGAGCGGCCGACCGCTTGGCCCACGGGGCTTCGATTCATTGAACCTCCCGAGCCATCAACGTTAGGAAACTAACTGGAATTGAGCGAACGGGTTGAAGCGACAACTACCTTGACAACTACCGAAGGGCAAGGGCGCCTGCACCGCCTAGGGCTTGCCCCCTTTGCTTCGCTCGCCCGCGTGACCGAGACCTGCCGTAATTGCATCCTCCCGCCCAAGCGGCACCTCGCGGAGGTATCGCGCGAAGGCCGCGAGGGCCTCCGTACTCCACCGCTATCCGCTTCTTAATCAACCCATGACTATCAGCTTTAGGGGGTTAGCGGGAGCAGATGTCACGGCTAGACGTAACTATGCAAAACAAGTCTAAACAGTAAATTGGCGGCGCAATTTCGGTCATGCCTAAGGTTAGCTCTACCACCTAAGGTTAGGTTAGCTCTACCACCTAAGGATCCGCGACCTCGGCAGTAAGGATCTTGAGCAGATGCTTGCGCTCGTTGCCGAGCAGTCTGCATTCATCAAGCAGCAGGACCGGCACATTGGGGAATTGGAGGCTCGCCTCGCCAAGACTAGCCCCAATTCCAGCAAGCCGCCGTCCTCGGACTCACCGTCGAAGAATCCGCCGCGCTCACAACGCAAGCCGAGCGGGCGCAAGCTCGGCGGGCAAAAAGGCCATCGAGGTGCCGCGCGTGAGGTCGCCGACAAGGTCGCCGACCATCTGGTGGTTGGGCTGAACGAAGGGAGCACATG
>JBATTL010000600.1:0-11530 GCA_049670525.1 Thiohalocapsa sp.
GATCAACACCATGCAGGAGGCCCTCGGCCAGCGGTACCAGGCCGGGCGCTTCGTGTGAGATGACCGGATTCGCGTTGGAATGGCGCCGGCGCTGGCGACTGCGCCGGACGCCTCCGGGACCGCTGCATGATTTCCTATCAGAGCCATTACCCAACCCTTCGACGGATTATCGCGATCTGGAATACGTCGCGGTGGATCTCGAGACCACCGGCCTTGATGCCCGCCACGACCAGATCCTGAGTATCGGTTGGGTGCGACTCACGGGCAAACGCATCGATCTGTCCAGCGCCCGACACCAACTGGTCCGGGTGGAGGGAGACATCCCGGCGGCCACGGCGGTCATTCACCAGATCACCGACGATCTCGCCGCCACCGGACAGGACCTGGCGGCGGCCTTGCCGGCGTTCATGCGCGACCTCCGCGGCCGCGTGATGATCGCTCATCACGCGCGTGTCGAGTTGACCTTTCTCGGCGCCGCCTGCAAACGACTGTGGGGCCAGGGTCTACTGGTCCGCACTGTCGACACCCAGGCGATCGCCCAACGCACTCTGGAGCGCCGCCAAATCACCTTCCGAGGCTCCGATCTACGGCTGCACGCGCTGGGCGAGCGCTATAATCTGCCTCGTTACGGCGCCCACAACGCCCTCAGTGATGCATTGGCCGCGGCCGAGTTGTTCCTAGCCCAAGCCGCGCATCGCGACAGCGGACGCGGCATCCCTCTGCGGGACCTTCTGTAGCATCTGCGGTCAAATGTCTGACCAAGCGCGTCGGCGGCCTCCATTGTCGGTGGAACGAAAGCGCGGCCATACAAAGGGTCATCCCTGGCCCATGGGGACACGCAATCAGTCGGGATTTCCCTAGGCGGCAGCGGTTCTGCGTATATCGACGGGCGCGACCTGCTCTTCAGCCGGTCTGATCGCATCATCGACGTAACGGGCGGCGTCCACCCGCGTCTCGCGTCGCACGCGTTTATACAGACGCCAGACCCGCCAAGCATAAGCGATCAGGCTCGAATAGGTGACGACGACCTCGAGACCACGCCGCGGATAAAACACCAGTGGATGCTCTATCGCGTAGCCGGGACGACGCTGGGTGCGCACCTTGCGGCGGACGAAGCCACCCTGCAGCGGGTGCACGCGCTCGAATCGGAAGCAGCCGTAGAACTCCAGCGCGATCTCCATGATGCGTTTCGGATTGCGGTCGAACGCGGCGGCGCGACGCATCAGCGTTTCCAGGTGCTCCATCGAGTAATAGCGGTCCCAGGCCTCACGATAAATGCCCTGCCATTCCTCCTTAGACATGCGCGGATGGGTGGTGCAAACATGTTCCAAATCGTAGATATTCATGTCCGGATCCAGGGGTGCACCCGCGGCATGCAGCGCCTTGTGATCGGCGGAGCCGGGCAAGGGGGTTAGACAGAAGAACTCCAGGATGTCGAGCGGAAGCTCACGCTTGATGGTCTCGATATCCGCGCGGATGCTTTCTGGTGTGTCATCCGGAAAACCGAGGATATAGCCGCAATAGGTCGTCACCTTCTTCCGCTGCCACGCCAACAGCATGTCCCGGTAATTGGCGATCTTGTTTTGCTTCTTGTTTGCAGATTTCAGGTTGGCAGGGTTGACGTTCTCCAGACCGATGAACACGCGCGACACGCCCGCCTTGCGCGCCTTGTCAACAAAGCCCGGAAGGGTGTGACACATGGTGTCCACCTGGATCGTAAAGTTGAACTTCACCCCAAGGTCATCGCGAACCTCGGCGATGCGATCAAAGATTACTTCCCAATTGCGATTGCGCGCGAAATTGTCATCGGTAATGAAATAGTGGCGGATGCCGTGCGTCAGGTTGGCGCGCAGCAATTGCTCCACATCATCGGCGCTGCGATAGCGGGATTTTCGCCCCTGCACGTTGATAATGGTGCAAAAACTACACAGGAACGGACAACCGCGGCCGGCATCGAAGGTACCCGGCATCGGCGCATAACGACGCGCGACCTCGGGCGGCAGATAGGGCATACGCTGTCCCTCCATCGCGGGCAGATCATCCATGAAATTGTACAGCGGCTCCAGACGGCGCTCCTGAGCGGCGCGCAGCAGGTCTGAGAAGCGGTCCTCGGATTCACCGGCGAACAGCGTGATACCGAGGTCCATGGCCTCCCGCAGATCCGCCGGCAACTCGGGCAACATCGCCAGACAGCCACTCACATGAAAGCCGCCGATAGCCACCTGGATATCCGCAGCTCGCAGCTGCCGCGCCATATCCATCGCCCGGGGAAACTGATTCGACTGCACACCGACCATGCACACCAATCCGTTCCCGTCGGCCTCGCGAATACGTTGCATGATGCGCCGCAACGGGATCACGGTGTTGGTCTCGTCGTAGGCATACGCGTCGATCTCGACACCGTCGCCGAGCGCGTGCTCCTCGTTTGCTGAGAGCGTCAGACCATAGAGACTGGCCAACGAGTTGGACGGAATCCAAGCCTTCAACCATTGGATCACATAGCCGTCGTCGTCGTAGTGCGAAGGCTTGATCATCTCCACAAGGAAACGTTGCCGGCGAGTAGTCGACAAATTCATGGCGTTCAGCCCTCCGGGATCAGGAAAAAAAGTGACGGTCGGCAACGGCTGGCGTGGGCAGAAACATAGCAGAAATACGCCGGGAGGCGAAAAGACTGCACATGCTCAAGGCGTTCAGCGAGTCATCCAAGCCGTGGGTCTTGACTCGCGGACCGAGACCGCCGGCGCCGGCTCGACAGTCCGAACTCAGACAGAGTTTGCGCACCAGCCCGAGGTCGCCAGTTGCGAGATACTTGATACCACCCCAGGCCAGGTTGGACGACTGCGGGCTGTTAAAGCCAGCGAAGTCACGCTTGTTGATCAGCGCAAAGCGCGGACCCTTGCTCGACAGGGCCGCGGCGGACACGGCACCGTTGATGCCGCCGCCGATGATCAGGTCGTCATAGAGGCCGTCTCGGAGCTTGCCGATATTGCTCTCGCGCAGCGTCATGAGGCTGCGCCTTTCGGTCGACCGTTCCTTGATCAAAGCGTCCTCAGAACCTTGCGCACTGGTCTTCCTTGTTCCCGTCGACGACGTTGCGCGCACCCTTCGATGAAGGCACCGCTGCCCATTGCTCGTCAATCATCATCCAACGCCCACCCCTTGGACAGGTCCACCGCCTTGTGCCAGCGTTTGAACAGCCGCTCGCGCTTGGCGGTCTCCATACGCGGGTGATAGCGGTTGTCCAGCGCCCACTTCTCGGCAATCTCGGTCTTGCTGTCCCAGAAGCCGACGGCGAGGCCGGCGAGATAGGCAGCACCCAGGGCGGTGGTCTCGACGATGCGCGGCACCTCGACGGCGACTCCCAGGATATCCGACTGAAACTGCATCAGCAGGCTGTTTACGGATGCGCCGCCATCACAGCGCAGTTCCTTCAGTGTGATGCCGGAATCGCGCTGCATGGCCTCAATGACATCGCGGGTCTGGTAGCCTATGCTCTCTATCACCGCGCGGGCGACATGGCCCTTGCCGGTGCCGCGGGTGATCCCGATCAGCATGCCACGGGCGTAGGGGTCCCAGTACGGGGCACCGAGCCCCACCAGCGCTGGCACGAAATAGACCCCCTCGTTGTCCGGCACTCCGCGGGCCAGTCCCTCGGTCTCGGCGGCCTGCTGGATCATGCCGATTCCGTCGCGCAACCATTGCACGGCCGAACCGGTGACAAAGATCGCGCCCTCCAGCGCATACTCCACCGGGTCGTCACCAATGCCCCAGGCGATCGTGGAGAGTAGCTTCTCGTTGCTCGCGAACGCCTGTGTGCCGGTGTTCATCAGCACAAAGGAACCGGTTCCGTAGGTGTTCTTCGCCATACCAGGGCTGTGACAAGCCTGGCCGAACAGGGCCGCCTGTTGATCGCCAGCGATACCGGCAACCGGAATCCCGCGGGTGCCGAAGAACATCTGCGGATCGGTCTCGCCATAGACCTGTGATGACGGCCTCACGTCCGGAAGCATAGCCGCAGGGATGTCCAGCAATTCCAGCAGGTCGGGATCCCATTGCAGCGAACGGATGTTGTAAAGCAAGGTGCGCGAGGCGTTGGAATAATCGGTTATGTGTGCTTTTCCACCGGTGAACTGGTACACCAGCCATGAGTCGATGGTGCCAAAACAGATCTCACCGTGCCGGGCGCGCTGGCGAAGCCCCGGCGTATTGTCCAGCATCCACTTCAGCTTGGTGCCGGAAAAATAAGGATCGATCACGAGCCCAGTCTTGTCGCGAATCATGTCCGCGTGTCCCTGCGCACTCAGCTCATCGCAGTAGCGGGCGGTGCGACGATCCTGCCAGACGATGGCACGGCCCACGGGCTTGCCGCTGTCGCGCTCCCAGACCACCGCGGTCTCGCGTTGGTTTGCGATACCGATGCCCTTGATGTCGTCCGGGCCGATGCCGCCGCTTCGCAGGGCGTCGGCGATGACTTTCATGGTCACCAGCACGATCTCCCCGGCATCGTGCTCCACCCAACCGGGCTTCGGATAGTGTTGGGTGAACTCGGAATAGGCGCGCGCGCAAACTCGCCCCGCATCATCGAAGATCATGACCGTGGAGCCGGTAGTGCCCTGGTCAATAGCAAGTACAAAGCCCTGTGTCATTTATCCCCCATGCTCTGCTGGTTGGCGCGCTCGGCGTTTTGCTAACCCATTGGGGGCAACCACTGACAAAGCAGTATTCTCCATTCAAACAAAACCGAAGCCGCCCGATTCTTCACCCAAGATGCCTTCAGTGCTGATTCGCAGAAACGAGCGCAAAGAACCAGCCGCGCTTGGCATCGGCAAAGGCCCTACTGCAACCCCAGCCCTCTGCCAAAGGTTAGGC
This sequence comes from Thiohalocapsa sp., assembly GCA_049670525.1. Classification (GTDB taxonomy): domain Bacteria; phylum Pseudomonadota; class Gammaproteobacteria; order Chromatiales; family Chromatiaceae; genus Thiohalocapsa. The sequence continues at coordinate 4,870 of JBATTL010000600.1, forward strand.
GATTTCTGTCAAATCTCATGTACGAGATCTTCCGGCAATCGCCTTAGCACTCGACCCCTTGGCTAGGATTGGGTCAAGACGAACAGCCCGATCAGCATCACAGCGCTGCCGGCCAGGCGAGCACGCAAGTGGCCCTCGCCGTAGTACCAATGACCGATCAAAACCGAAAAGATACCAGCGGTACGCTTGACCGCCATGGCATAGGAGGCAAGCGTCAGGCTCAACGCGATTTGATCGGCGATCCGCATCAGCGCGAACAACACCCCCAGCAGCATGAGCGCAGGCAGTTGCCGACGCAGATCCGCGGGGAAGGCCTCACGGTAAAAACGATGATCCTGGACGCTGAACAACAGGAACAGCACGACGGGATTAATGATTGCGACAATGACAGCAAACGACAGCGGGTCGCTCATTTGCACGCCAACACGCCCAAGCGTGGAGGCCGCGGCAAAGCAAAACGCGGCGACAAGCGTGAACAAGCGCCCCGGATTGGTCAACAGCCGCCGCAGCGGAGCGACGGGGCCGGTCCCCCCGCGTTCGACGCTGAGTAGGTACGCACCCGCCACTAGCATTAACAGACCAATCAGACCGAGGCCGCTGGGTAGTTCACCGATGACCAACCATTCGATGACGACGACGAAGCCGGGCGTCAGGGTCATCACGGGCCCCACCAGCGAGATATCGCTGCGATGGATAGCGGTGTTCAAAGCCCAGCCACCGACCCCCGAAAGAGTACCGCCTAAGAGCACGACCAGGACGAACAGCGGCTCCTGGAGCGGGAAGTCGTGGTGCCAGACGATCAGCGGCAAGGTCACCACCAGACTGGCCAGATTGACGTACAGCGTCAAAGCACGCGTCGAGAAGCTGAAACTCAGATGCTTCGTGACCGCGAGTCTGGAGGCGTGAAAGAACGCTGACAACAGTGAGAAGACAATCCAGAAAGGCGCGAATGCGGCAAACTCCATCGCTGTCAGACCCAGCCCCGTTCGAAGTCCACGAGCCGGCGCACGCCGGCGCAACGGTGCCCAAGCAGCCCATACAAGGCCTCTCGATTGTGCAACGCAAAGGCGCGCTGAAAGGCGGCGCGACGTCGCCATGCGTCGCCGCTGTAGCGCCCGCAGCCGCGCACGACCCGGACACTCGGAATATCGTTCAGGCCCAACAGGCCTGCGCCACCGATACCGGAAAACAGCTTGGTCTGCAGGATCAGATCGACAGCGCGGGCCTCGATCAGTGGCCCATCTACTGTGTTTGGTCGCGGCGCATGAAGGTTCATGGCGTAACAGGGCTGGTTCAGGATCATGCAATGCTTGCGCGCGTTCGGCGGCGCCCGCTGCAGCCGCAGCGCTTGCGCCGGTGACAGGTCGCGCAGGCTCGCCGCCAGCGTCAGCAGTCCGTCCCGCAATCCCCGCGACCAACCCATTGCCGCCAGCCTCGTATCGATCTCCGCCGATGTGAGCAGCGGATGGCGTTGCCAGGCCGCCGGCGGTTCACGCTGACCGGTGAAGGCCTCCAGAAGCCGTCCGCCGGTCCGCAACAGCCGACGATGCAGCCGGCGGACCATGTCCTCAAAGGCCGGTGCTTCCAACACCTGCCAACCGGGTAGCCGTATCACGCAGCCCAGTGCTCGACTGCCGTCGGCGACCGCGGCATCGTCACAATCCAACAACTTAGCGCCGGTAATACCAAACTCGAAGTCGGACAGCGCCGCATGCATGATGCGCGCGCCGAGAAAGCTGAGCGGGTCCAAAAGCTGCCGTCGCCTAACGACGGAGCGCTCATCCGCGAGCCGAGACGGCTGCTGCAGCGCCCCAAGCTCGACGGCACCCCAATACAGCAGGTGGAGGTGAAATTGCTTGGCGGCCTGAACACTCTCGCGATCGATGGTGTTCGGATCGCAGTTCAGAGCCAGGTGCAGTTGCCCACCGGAGAGACTGAACTGGCGCTGGTGCTCTGGTTGCGACACGAAGCGAACGAACTCCAGCCCAGTCCGCCACAACACCTGACCGGTGGTTCGCCGCACGTCGTCTGGCGTCGGTTTGTGCACCGACGACGCCTCGCTGAGCATCAGATCGAACAGCGCATGGGGGATGGCCTTATCCACCAGCGCCAACCGGTCGCCATCACCGGCGGCACAGTCGAGCAGCTGGATCGTGCGCCTGTGGAACCGATCCATGGGGTCGGATGCTCTGGTCTCCCGCGTTGTCAGCGCAAAAGCGGCGGGCGGGCCCGGTACCCGCAGCGCGTCCCAGGCAATTGGCATGGGAGCTACCCGCGTCGGGATCAGGGCCGCGAAAGGGTCTGGCGCCGCGATCTCAGACAAGCCGCTCCACCCGCCGCCGAAGATCTAAGAGCATTAGCGCGACCTCGACGGGGAATGCCGTGGCATCGTTTGCGCGTCCTGCATCAACTCGCCGATGAGTCGACCCGACAGTCGGTTGAAGGCCGCAACCATGGCCTCCGGCGTTGTCCGCCCATCCGCTCCGACGACCGTCGGTTCAATACCGGAATAGGTCTTTGACACCAAGAGCTGGCGGCTCCTGCCATCCACCAGTGCCAGGGACCATTCGGCGCTGACAACAGGTGGCCGAGCGGTGGGCAGGTGTTCGAAACGCATCACCTCGCCGGTGAGCAGATAGTCCGCGCGGGCCGGATCACCGGCCGTAACGACATTTTCGAACACCCGCCCGGCGCGCAGCGCGGCCAGAATATCGTCGGCGATGGCGCGGGCCGGCACCTCCTCCCACAGAAATTCACTGTAGCGCTGCGCTTGTAGCGGATTCTCGCTAGTGCGGTAAACGATTCGGCTGCCGCCGATGAAGCCGCGGGCCGCCAGTGGACTGACACGTAACGTGCCTGGGACCGGTGGCAGACGTGCAGACTCGGCAGAGCGCGGCACATCCGAGGCCAGACTGAAATAGATGTCGCGGAGGCGCTCGCCACCGCCGCAACCCGCCGCCAACAAGCTCGCCGTGACCAAGACCACAAGCGAAAACTGACGCCCTGGCCCTGTCCGCAACAGGGACAACGGCCAATTCAACGCTCGAACCATGGCGACGGCTCCTTCGACGGGTTCTTGAACAACAACGACTTCGGGTCCTGGCGCAGATCGCCGGACAGCGCCGCCAGATTGCGCGATGCGGTCTCGATGTTGGCCATAATCGGTGTCAGCGCCGCGGCGAGCTCCTGCAGCAGGTACTGGGTATCCTCCAGTGAGGCGCTCAGCGCCGGCTCGTTCTCGGTGACCACACGACGAATATCTCCTGCAAGTGCGTCATAACTCTGCACTGCCTGGCTGACATCCGCGCTGCGGTCATTCAAGGTGCCTGACACCTTCGCGAGGTTTGCGGTCATTTGCTCCACCGCGGTCAGAATCGCGCCGATCTGTTCGGGGTCGACGATGGCCTCGATATCCTGGCTGAGCTGCTTGAGGCTTCCGAAAACGTCCACCAAACCCTCGCCCATATCGGTGCCGCCTGCCTCGGCATCGTCGGCACCAGGCCCGATGAGTCCCTGGATGCGCTTTTGAATCTGCACCAGCGTCGGGCGGATGGTCTGATCGATGACTTTCTGGGCCTGCTCCAAGGCCGTCGCGATCTGCGCCGGCAGATCCGGCTGGCGGTCCAGCGTCTCGATCCAGTTGCCATCGGTCAGCGTCCCTGCAGCGATACTCGGCTCGATACGGATAACGTTGCCCTGAAGCAGGCCGCCCGGCGCGAGCCGCGCCTTGCTGCCCGGCGGCACCGGCCAGTCTTCCTGGATGCGCAGCGTGGCGCGAAAACAAGGCAGGTCCGGGGCGCGTTGCGTATTGGCTTCCGGACAATCATCGCGGTCGCCGTCTTCGGTGAACACCGGATCGACGGATTGGACCTGACCGACGACGAAGCCTTCCTGGATGACGTCGATTCCGCGATCGAGACCATCGGCATCCAGAAAATAGGCGCGCAGTCCGTAGCCGCCGAACAGACCCGGGGCCAAGAGCGCCAGCACACTGACCGCGACGGCTGCCATCGCCAGCACGAAAACACCGGCCAACAGCAGATCACGACGCCGCCCGAGGGCCTCACGTTTCCCTGGGGCACCGATCTCGGGCGGCGAATACAAACGTTCCAGTCGGCTCATGCCGGGGGGACTCCGTCAGGATAGGCGGCGACAGGCAGGGAAGACGGCGTCAGCGGTCGAGAGGTAGGGAGCATCAGTGCCTGCCCTCGACGACATAGCGCAGCTCCAGGCGTTCCGCCAAGGCCAAGCGCAGGGCGTCACGGGAACCGTCGAACAACAGACGGCCTCTGTCGAGCACGGCAACGCGGTCGCCATCCCCAGTCGCTTCGAGGGTGCTGTTGTCGGTTGCAATCAGGGTCAGGCCGCGCGCTTGCTGCTGGGCACGCAGCACCGCAAAGATATCGCGCACCGCAGGCAGGTCCAGTCCGTCGGTGAGTCCATCCCAGACGAGCAAATCCGGATGATGAATCAGCGCTCGAGCCAGTTCGACGCGCCGGCGTTGACCCAACGACAACGAACGCGGGCGATGATTCTCCATGCCGTCGAGCTGCAACTGTGTCATCGCGAGACGTGCGGCGCTTGCCATCTCGCCGCGGCGCATCTGTGTCTCGCGCAGCGGCAGAAGTAGATTCTCCAACACCGTCAGCCCATCCAGCAGAGAACCGCGTTGCAGCACCACGCCGATACGTCGGCGCAACCTGACCATGTCGCGATCTCCCAGCTCGGACAGATTACGCCCGAACAATCGCACACTGCCGGCGGACGGTGGGTCGAGCCCGATCAGGAGCCGCATCAGCAGCGTCTTGCCAGCGCCGTTCGGACCGATCAGCAGCAGCCCCTCTCCCCTGGACAGCCGCAGCGATACGCCGGTCAACACACAATGGATCCCGACGTGCTGAAATAGGTTCTCGATCGAAACCACGACCTCATCGGCAGTGCTGGTTTCCATCGCTGTCACCGGTTCGGCCATTTGCCCCTAGATGTCCGGCCACAGCGCGAATAGCAGGTCGATGAGCAAGATCGTCGTCACAGCTCCGATCATGGTCTGGGTAGCGGCTTGGCTGATGCCCTCCGGATCGCGGCCAGCGACACTGCCGTTGACGGTCGCGATCAACGCGATCACCAACGCGAACAACAGCGGCTTCGCGAGGGCCTGGGCCAAGTCCGCGGGTGTCAGGGACAGTCGGAGCGCGTCGACCAGGTCCGCGGGTGCCACATCCGAGACCGTCAGCAACCACAACAACGCCGTGCCAAGAGTGATCAGACTACCCCAGACTACGAACGCAAAAGACATCGCCAGCATCGCCAGCAAGACCGGACCGGTGGTGAACTTGATTGGGTTCACGCCACTAACCAGCAGCCCGTCCATCTGACCGCTGACCACGAGCGTGGCCTGGCGGACCGCAAGCGCGACGCCAGCGCGCCCCGCGACCATTATGCCCACCAGCAGCGGGATCAGTTCCATGACCACCGCGTAGCTGATGGACATCAGGACCAAGGACGGGAGATTGAAGTTATCCAACACGCCAGCCGCCTGGCGCCCGAGGATCAGCCCCACCGCCGCCATCACCAGCGAAATTGCAGGAAGGATCGACAAACCGGACTGACGCAGCGCCGCGGCAAAGGCGGGCAGATCGAGCCGTTCACGTCCCGCTAATATACCGAGGTAATGCGCCAGACACAGCTTCAGCGTTAGGGCCGCAAGACCAAGCCGCTCGAACCGCCCCAATGCGGCGACCGCGTTCGGAGGCGATCGATGGCGTGCGGCAGCAGGCGGCATGGGATGTTGGAAAAACTGCGTGCGGTCTGACTAGGTTGGCTCGGGATCTTACCCGAATCCGGCTCGACGCACCGGTCAAAGCCGGACGCCGCCCGCAATCCCCAATCGGCGCCGAATCCCGGTGGACCGAAGTCAACTTGAACCTGACGGATCTGGTCCTCGGCCGCGTATCGGAACTCGGACGCTTCCCCGATGAGCCCTATGAGATCCGACAGACGCCCGGGGGCGAGGTCTATCGCGCGGACGGTGACATGCGTCTCCACAATCTGGCCAGGCGCCAGTTGATCGATGAAGTGGAGCAGCGCGTGGCCGTATCGCCGCGGAAAGAAGTCGTACTCTACATCCACGGCTTAAACGAGACTTTCGCAAGCGCGGCGTTCACCAGCGCCGAGCTGTGTCACTTTCTCGGGCGCGAGTCAGTCTGCGCCTTTGTCACCTGGCCAGCGTCGGCCAGCGGAAATTCGTAACCTCGTACACATCAACGACTGAGTCGGCGCAGTATGCCGTCGGTCACCTGAAAAAGACTATTCGCCTGCTCGCGACAACTCCGGGCGTGGAGCGGGTTCAGCTTCTTGCCCATAGCCGAGGAACCGCGCTGCTGCTCGACGCATTGCGCGAATTGTTCCTGGAGGCCATCGGTGCGGGCCAGGAACCGGCAAAGACGCTCAACTTCGATAATGTCGTCCTGTTCTCGCCAGACCTCGACGTCGAGGTTGGCGGTCAGGCCATCACCGCTTATGTCTCGGACCCCGACCTGATCTCGGTCTGGCCCACGGGCCGGCTACCGCAATCGCTACGGGGACGATTGACCATCTATTCGTCACCCCGGGATCGAGCCCTCCTGGTCTCCCGCATCCTGTTCCGCAGTGACAACCGGGT
>JBATTL010000601.1:0-12854 GCA_049670525.1 Thiohalocapsa sp.
GACCAATCTCGCGGCGGGGCACGTTGACCACGCGCAGGAAGGCGGCATCGTCGTCCGGGTTGGCGAGCAGACGCAGGTAGGCCATCACGTCCTTGACCTCGGTGCGGCTGAAGAACGAGGTGCCGCCGCTGAGAAAGTAGGGGACGTTCATTGCCCGCAGGGCCTTTTCGAACGGCCGCGCCTGGTGGTTGCCGCGGTACAGGATGGCGCAGTCTCCATACTTGCGGCCCTTGGTGACCTGCCCGTGCAGCAGTTCGCCGGCGACGCGCTCGGCCTCGTGGGCCTCGTCGCGGCAGATGAGCACGCGGGCGGGGTCACCGGGGCCGAGTTCGCACCACAGGCGTTTGTCGAACAGGTGCGGGTTGTGGGCGATCAGGCCATTGGCGAGCTTGAGTATGCGTGCGCTGGACCGGTAATTCTGCTCCAGGGTCACGACCTTGAGCGTCGGGTAGTCCTCCCGCAACCGGGCCAGATTCTCGGGCCGCGCGCCGCGCCAGGCGTAAATGGACTGGTCGTCGTCACCGACCACGGTGTAGGCGCCGCGCGGACCTACCAGCAGGCGCACGAGTTCGTATTGGGCACCGTTGGTATCCTGGTATTCGTCGACCAGCAGATGCCGGATACGCTGTTGCCAGTTCTCGCGAATGTTGCTGTGCGCGCGCAACAGTCGCACGGGCACGTTGATGAGGTCGTCGAAGTCGACCGCGTTGCAGGCGTGCAGACTGCGTTCGTAGTCCAGGTACAGGCGGGCCAGGTCGGCGTCGAACTCGTCCCTGGCGTGGCTGGCGGCTTGAGCCGGGTCCACGAGATCATTCTTCCAGTGGGAGATGCGGCTGAGCACCGCGCCTGGACTGGTGGCTTCGGCCAGGCCGGTGTCGCGCAGGTGTTCCTTGATCAGGGTCTCGCCGTCCTGGGGATCGAATAGCGAGAAACCGCGGCGCAGTCCGGCAGCATCGGTCTCCCGCCGCAGCAGATTGAGGCCGAAGGTGTGAAATGTGGAGACCGTCAGGCCGTGGCCGGCGCGGCCCTTGATCAGTTCGCCGACACGTTCCTTCATCTCCCTCGCCGCCTTGTTGGTAAAGGTCAGCGCGCAGATTGAGCGTGCCGGCAGACCGCGCTCGCCAATCAGATAGGCGATCTTGCGGGTGATGACGCGTGTCTTGCCGGAGCCGGCGCCGGCAATGACCAGAAGGGGGCCGCCGACGTGGCGCACCGCCTCACTCTGACGTGGGTTCAGTCCTTTCATGTGTTCGGCGACCGGTGGCGCCGATTTCTTGGGCGCGGCTGTGGTGTCGGAGGCATCGTCGGTATTCTGTTTCGCGGCGGCAGAATCTAGTGGCTACGGGGCGTCAGGTCAAAGATGATCGAAGGCGGCGCGGAGCCCAGGGCTTCAGCCTCGGGATGTGCGCGTAAACTCTGGCCTGCGTGCGGGCCCAAGATGAGCCCAAGATTTGCTGCGTGCGCTGGAGGGCCTGCTTGACTGAGTCAGCCAGCGGACGGCAGACGCAACGCATTATCCGTAATACACTATCGACTTTTTGTCGCTTCGGAAGCGAGGCCCCATGAGAAGTCTGTCCGTCATCGTCGTGTCCGCGGGCGTCGCATCGCTCGCACTGGTCGGTCCAACGCTCCTTGTCGCGCAGGACGCCTTCGAGGACAACGGCTTTTTATCCGCACCGGCACCCGCCGCGCCCGCGCCGGCGACGCCGGATGATCTGATCGAGCCCGAGGTCACCATTACCGAGACCGACACCGAGGTAATCTACGAGTATCGCGTCAACGGCCGCGTCTATATGGTGAAGATCGACCCTATCGTGGGTCCGCCGTACTACATGATGGACATCGATGGCGACGGCGTACTCGACGTGCAGAACCAGAGGCCGCCCGAACTGGCCGTTCCGCAGTGGCTGTTGTTCAGTTGGTGAATGGATGATCACACCGTGCCAATGCGTATGCACCGCATCGGGGCGCTAGGCGCCTCATGTCCGCTAATGTAAAACCGGCCGCCAATGGTCTGCTGAAGCTCGTCGGCGTGCTGGAGCGAGCCAACGCCTGGATCGGCAATGGCGTGTCCTGGCTGTCGCTGGCGATGGTGTTGGTGACTTTCCTGGTCGTGGTGTTGCGCTACGCGTTCGACGCGGGCTCCATCGCGATGCAGGAGTCGGTGACCTACATGCATGCGACGTTATTCATGATTGGCGCGGCCTACACGCTGCAGCTCAATGGCCATGTGCGCGTCGATATCTTCTATCAACGTTTTTCGCGTCGCGGTCGCGCCTGGGTGGATCTGCTTGGCACCCTGCTGCTGCTGATTCCCGTCTGCCTGTTCATTCTGACCTCGTCTTGGCACTACGTGACCGAGTCCTGGTCCATCCATGAGGGATCTCGGGAGGCCGGCGGCATTCCGGCGGTGTATCTCTTGAAGACCCTGCTTGTGGTGATGCCGTTGTTGCTGCTGACGCAAGGCGTGGTCTGGTTGCTGCGCAATGGCTTGTTACTGCTGGGGGTGGAGCGCGCGCTGCCTGCGCCGGCCGCCCAGGTCGTGAGCGCAAAACTCGATGACGCTGAGGGTAACGGTGGGGGTGACGGCGCGGATGCTTGAGATCATGCCGCTGCTGTTGTTCGCCGCCGTCGGCGCAATGTTGCTGCTGGGTTATCCCGTGGCGTTGTCGCTGGGTGGGACCGCGCTGGTGTTTGCCTTCGCCGGTGAATGGTTCGGCCTGTTCGATCATGCCTTCATCGACGCGCTGCCGAACCGGATGTACGGCATCATGACCAACGAGACGTTGATCGCGGTGCCGTTGTTCGTGTTCATGGGCGTTATGCTGGAGCGCTCGCGGGTCGCCGAGAATCTGCTCGAAACCATGTCCCTGTTGTTCGGGCCCATGCGCGGTGGGCTTGGTATTTCCGTGACCCTGGTGGGTATGCTGCTCGCGGCGAGCACGGGTATCGTCGGAGCGACCGTGGTGACCATGGGTCTGTTGTCACTACCGACCATGCTACGGCGCAACTATGATCCGGGTGTCGCGGCCGGCACGATTTGTGCATCCGGCACGCTGGGGCAGATCATCCCACCTTCCATCGTGCTGGTCTTGCTCGGCGACGTGTTGTCCGCGGCCTATCAGCAGGCGCAGCTCGACATGGGGGTGTTTTCGCCGGATACGGTTTCGGTCGGCGACCTGTTCGTCGGTGCCCTTATTCCCGGTATGTTGCTGGTCGCCGCCTACATTGCCTACATGACTAGTCTGGCGATCTTTCGTCCTGCGGCGGTGCCGGCCATCCCGGCCGATGAGCGTCCGGAGCACGACTTGCGTTTCTGGCTGCGCGTTGTGCAGGTGCTGCTGCCGCCACTGGGGCTCATCGTCGCCGTGCTGGGCTCGATCCTGTATGGCATCGCAACCCCGACCGAGGCGGCGTCGGTGGGCGCCGTCGGCGCTCTGCTGCTTGCGGCGTCGCAGCGGCAGCTGAATCTCGCGACCTTGCGCGACGTTGTGCGTCAGACCACCGTCGTCACTAGCATGGTGTTCCTGATCTTCATCGGAGCCGCTATCTTTTCGTTGGTGTTCCGGGGCTTTGAGGGTGACGAGATGGTCACCGACTTCTTGACTGGGTTGCCGGGCGGAACGGTCAGCGCCGTGGCGCTGGTCATGCTGGTCATGTTCCTGCTCGGCTTCATCCTGGATTTCATCGAGATCACATTCGTCGTCGTGCCCATCGTTGGCCCCGTGCTCTTGGCGATGGGCCTCGATCCGGTCTGGCTCGGTGTGATGATCGCGATCAATTTGCAGACGTCGTTCCTGACGCCACCGTTCGGATTCTCGCTGTTCTATCTGCGCGGTGTGGCGCCGCCGGAGATCACCACCACACAAATCTATCGTGGGGTGCTGCCATTCATCGTCTTGCAACTGCTGATGCTGGGCGCCCTTGCGCTATTCCCGCAGCTCGCCACCTGGCTTCCGCACGCGGTGTACTCTTGAGGCGGGTCGGCGCCCCCGCGCCGCGAATCTCGTCAACAATTCTGAAAAGACTGGGTTACCGCGTCCACGGGGACGGGTGGCAGTATGTCCCGACGGTGCTGGGTCAATCCCGTAAAGATCTCCCCTTGGGACTCGCGAAACATCACGCCGATGCCGCGGCTGTTGCCGTGAATGACAATGGCCGGCACCAGCCAATTTTTGCCGAGGACGCTGAATTCCAGTTCGACCGCGGTGCCGAGGGGCAGCGTCAGGGACTGGACCGCCAGAAACATGCCGCCGACCGATAGATCCCGTGCCTGTGCACCCAGAAAGGGGCGTTTTCGACAGCGGATGTATACGGGCAAGTCGATCTGGTGTCGCGCGCAGTAGCGTCGCTCTTGGTGCATATTGCATTTGCTGGCAGTTTCATCAATCATCTTAGCATCTTAGAGAAGGATTTTGACAAGCAGATTCAGCTTTGGTGACGCATTGGTTACCTTTCTGATGATTTCTAGGTCAAGCCGAGTCCAAAATCCGTTCCGAATCAGTGCATGTCCACTCCCTACGGCCAAGACCTGTTCGATGCACACCTGCACGTTGTCGATCCCCGCTTTGAGCTTCAGACCAACCAAAGCTATTTGCCCCAGCCGTTCACCGTTGATGACTACCTGGCGACAGCCGAGCCGCTGGGCATCGTTGGCGGCGCTGTCGTATCGGGGTCGTTTCAGGGCTTTGATCAGGCTTATCTCCGCGCTGCCCTGATCCGGCTCGGACCGGGCTTCGTCGGGGTCACGCAACTGCCGGTCTCCGCGGATGCTGCGATGATTGCGCCGCTCGACACCGTCGGCGTGCGCGCACTGCGTTTCAATCTGCGCCGCGGCGTGCAGCAGGACTGGGTGGGGATCGATCGCCTGGCACGGCTGGCCTTCGAAACCGCTCGATGGCATGCGGAGTTCTATCTGGGCGCGACGGCGCTTGTGGCCCTTGAGACCCGTCTCGCAGCTCTGCCCGCCATCGCGATCGATCACCTGGGATTGGAGCGTGCGGCGCTGCCGGCACTGCTTCGGCTGGCGGAGCAGGGCGCCCGCATTAAGGCCTCCGGCTTTGGAAGGTTGGATTTCGATCCCGCCGCGGCCATCGCCGCCATCGCGAGCGCCAACCCTCGAGCCCTAATGTTTGGCACCGATCTACCGTCGACCCGCGCGCCGCGGCCGTTCTCCCTGTCCGACCTGGATGTGCTCTGTGTCGCGTTGGACGATGAGGCGCTGATTCGCGCTGCACTCCGGGACAACGCGCGTGCGTTGTATCGCTTGACCTCGCCGCCGGAATCAAGTGTCAACTGAGCGCCTTTGGAGATCAATAATCGGCGTCTCTACATTGCCGGTCGTCGACGACGGGACGGGTGTCTCAACATTGGCTGCCGGTCCGGTTATCTTAAGAGGCGGGGCAATCGGGTCCGGCGTTTTCGGTGTCGCCGGGTCATCACCGCCACCGATCAGCGAGGTCGCATCATGGATCGCCAGCAAGCCGCCAAGTACATGCTCGACTGCCTGCGTACGATGCTCGCACGCAAGGGCTCCGATCTGTTCATATCCGCGGACTTCCCCCCGGCCTGCAAGATCGACGGCAAACTCAGGCCACTGACCGAGCAGGCCCTGAAGGCGGAGCAGACCTCGACGCTGGTGCGCTCGATCATGAACGACCACCAGATCCGCCAATTCGACGCGACCAAGGAATGCAATTTTGCGATTAGTCCGCCCGGCATCGGCCGTTTCCGCGTCAATGTATTCGTGCAGCAGGGGCGGGTCGGCGCGGTGCTGCGCATCATTCCGACCGAGATCCCGCAACTTGAGCAGCTCGGGCTGCCGCCAATCCTGAAGGACCTGATCTTGACCAAGCGCGGGCTGATCCTGGTGGTCGGGGGCACCGGCTCCGGCAAGTCCACGTCACTTGCGGCCATGATCGGTCATCGCAATCAGAGTACCTACGGCCACATCATCACCATCGAGGATCCGGTGGAGTTTGTGCACGAGCACGCGAACTGCCTGATCACCCAGCGCGAGGTCGGTGTCGATACGGACTCCTGGGACAACGCGTTGGTCAACACGCTGCGTCAGGCGCCGAATGTCATCTTGATTGGCGAGGTTCGCACCCGGGAGACCATGGAGCACGCCATCAATTTCTCCGAGACCGGCCATTTGTGTCTTTCGACGCTGCATGCCAATAGCGCGAATCAGGCCCTGGACCGCATCATCAATCTCTTTCCGGAAGAGCGTCGGCCGCAATTGCTGATGGATCTGTCGCTGAATCTCAAGGCCGTGGTCTCGCAGCGACTGCTGCCCAAGATCGGCGGCGGCCGCGTCGCCGCGGTCGAGATCATGATCAACTCACCGTTGATCCAGGACCTGATCTTCAAGGGCAGGGTGCATGAGATCAAAGGCATCATGCAGAAGTCCAAGGAAGGTGGTATGCAGACCTTCGACATGGCGCTGTTCGAACTCCACGAGTCCGGCATGATCAGCTATGAGGACGCGATGCGGGCCGCGGACTCGATGAACGAGCTGCGGTTGCGGATCAAATTGGAGGGAAAGGACGCGCACGCCCGGAATTCCCTCGGCGACGCGGATGGTCTGTCCATCGTCGGCGACGAAAAAGACGACGATGAGGATGTCCAAATCGATTTCGGCGGCGGCGATCGCGCGGGTCTTCGGGGCCAGCCCGATCACGTGTGAAGACCCGACGCGGGCGGCGGACCCGATGAAGGCGCTGTGTCTGCGACTCAGATTGGCGGGTATGGATGCCTATCCCCGGAATGTCCTCGGCGATGAAATCGACTGCGAGGATATGCAGTTCAAACTCGGCGGCAGCGATCGTCCAGGTTGCGCGATCGACGGCGATGGTCTCGATGTCGGCGGATCCGAGGTTCGCGGCCGCCGACGCTCGTTGTTACCACCGATCGGCAATGTGGCATAGGAACGACGATGGATTTCACTCCTTTCCTGGAAATGATGATCCGCCATGGCGCGTCGGATATCTTCGTCACTGTTGCAAGTCCGGTGCGCATTAAGATCGACGGTCGTCTGCGCGACATCGGGGAGACCGAATTAAACGCCGAGATGTGCCGGGAAACGATCTATTCGTTGATGAACGAACACCAGATCGCGGACTACGAGGAACGGCGTGAATTGGACTTCGCCGTCGGTCTTGAGGACAAAGGGCGTTTTCGGGTCAATGCGTTCCATCAGCGCGGCTCGCCTGGCATGGTCATCCGTTATCTGAGCAACCGCATCCTGTCCTGCGACGAACTCGGGCTGCCGGAGCTGCTCAAAACGGTGGTCATGCACAAGCGGGGCATCGTGCTGATGGTGGGTGCGACGGGCTCCGGCAAATCCACCACGCTGGCGGCGATGATCGATCATCGCAACAAGAACAGCAGCGGACATATCCTGACCATCGAAGACCCGGTTGAGTATCTCCATCCCCACCAGGGATGTGTGGTCAGTCAGCGTGAGATCGGCACGGACACCCTGTCCTATGCCGCGGCCTTGAAGAGCTCCCTGCGCGAGGCGCCCGACGTCATACTGATTGGCGAGATCCGCACACGCGAGACCATGGAGGCGGCGATCGAACTGTCCGGCACCGGCCATTTGGCGATCTCAACACTGCATGCCAACAACGCCCATCAGGCAATGCAGCGGATCATCAACATGTTCCCGCAGGAGTTGCACAAGACGCTGTTTCTGGACCTGAGTCTGAACATGCGCGCTATCATCTCCCAACGCCTGGTGCGCACGGTGGACGGCAAGCGCGCCGCCGCCATCGAGATCCTGATCAATACGCCGCACATCGCCGATCTGATACGCGAGGGCCATATCGAGGAGATTCAAAGCGCCATGGCCACGAGTGAAGAGGGCGGTATGGTCACCTTCGACGAAGCCCTGCTGGCGCTCTATCGCGAGGGTCGCATTTCGTTGGAAGAATGCCTCGGGAACGCCGACTCGGCGGCTAATCTTGAGGCGAAGATCAATTTCGGTTGATGCTGCAAGCGTGGGCTCGCCCGGCGGCAGTGAAAAGACACCGATCGACTGAGCAACCACATCCATGCTGATCACCTTCAAGACCCCGGTCCACGCCGATATCACCATGTTCGGCGATGTCGCCAAGGCGCTGATCAAGATGATGGGCCACAGCGGCAGCGTACCCGGCGCTATCCTGGCCGTGGACGTGCCAAACGCTCTCGCGAAGCTCAACGCGGCGATTGCCCGCAACCCGGATGCACCCTTGAACCCGCCGAGCGACGACGAAGACGAGGATCGGCGCAGCCAGAGCGTGACCCTGTCGCACCGTGCCCTGCCACTCATCGACCTGCTTGAGGCGGCTGCGCGGGAGCAGGAAAACGTCATGTGGGATAGCTAACGCGATTGACAGAACTCGCCCGAAACCTGCGCGAACGATACCGACTGAGCGCTGACACCCTGTCGGCCGATGCTGACCGCGCGGCTTCCGAGTACGCGATGGCTAGCCCGGACCATTTTCTGGTCGCTGACTCACGGCCCACGACCTGACACAAGCCCGCCGAATCGAAGCATCAAAAACTAAGATGTTTTCCAGACCCTTGCGGACTAGCGGCGGCTGGCGCGTCCGAGTATTTTAGCGCGTTCTGATGTAGAGGTTAGCCGGGCGCCGATCGCGCGCCCCCCCGCGGACCGTCTCGTCGCGCGATCCGGACAAAGCGGCGTCACCAACATGATCAAAAAGGCCCAGAAGCTCGAAAACCGGCGCCTCGAGCAACAGGGCGCCTGAACCAGGACGCGCAACCATGGCAACACGCGAATATTCCTTCTACCCCGGTTGCTCGTCGCAGCAGGGCGCCTCTTCCAGCAACTACCTGACTTCGGTCCAGGCCATGTGCGAGGAGCTGGACATCCAACTCAACGAGATTCCGGACTGGAACTGTTGCGCCGCCTCCATCGGCTTTCCCGGCGGCGGTGAGCTGCCGCGCCTGGTGCTGTCCGCGCGCAACATCGCGCTCTCCGAGGAGCACAACCCGGGACAGGAGATCGTCGCCACCTGCGCCGCCTGCTGGCTGTCCACCCACGAGGCTGCGGTGCGGCTGGAAGAGGACGAATCGCTGTTCGCCGAGGCCAACGTCGCCCTGAAAGGCGCTGGCCTCAAGCTCAAGAACGAGACCCCGATCAAGCATATGGCCGAGGTGCTGATCGAGGATATCGGCTACGAAGAGCTGGGCAAGAAGGTCAAGAAGCCGCTGGCAGGCATCAAGATTGCCGGCTACGTGGGCTGCCAGACCAATCGTCCGTTCGGTATCGACGGCGAATCCTACGAGAACCCCAAGTATTTGGACAAGCTGGTCGAGACCCTCGGCGGCGACTCCATCGCGGACTACGAAAAGAAGGTGCAATGCTGCGGCGGTGCGCTGGCCTTCTCCGAACCGCAAAAGTCCCAGGAGATGATCAAAGGCATCATTGAGGTCGCCTATGACCATGGCGCCGACATGATCGTGACCCCCTGCCCGGTGTGCCGGATAAACGTTGAGGGCTTTCAGGATCAGATCAACCAGACCTATGGCACCAAATTCAAGATGCCTGTGGTCTACTACTCGACGCTGATGGCGGTCGCCTACGGCCGCAACGCCAAGGACGCAGCGCTCAACGGTCAGGTCATCAAGGCGACCAAGCTGGAGGAGATTGCGGCGAAGTGATCCTGGCCCAAGGAGTTCTAACCTCGCGTTTTAGGTCGCCCGGGCCTCGCAGCGGAGGGTGGATTGCCTGTCCGTATCCGTTACCTTCGCCGCCTGGTCGGCAAACCCGGATGCACCAATGTCGCTGCCGGAATCGCTCATTGTCATGTTCAAACAAGGCGAAACGCTCTATTTTCGTGAAAAGATTGACAGCAACACAGCCGGTGACCTGGCTGCAGTTGTGTTTGCCCGAGTACCTCTCAATGGATTGGATCGAACCAGCAGCAATCCATGCGGTTGGCCCTAGGAAAGCTGTTTTGGCTGGTAGTCATTGATCACGACACGGTGAAGCCGAGCGCTTCCGATTCGCGGCGGCATTGACGCCAGATGCTGGCGTCACCATCGCTGAGCCAGTGCGAGTCCTGGCCGCTTGGCTCACCCGATGCGGTCTGATCTCGGCCAATTCTGAGCTGGATCAGCGCCCGTCGCGGTAACCTCGGGGTTACTGCGAATGGCAGGGTAGTCCTCGATTTAGGGGCTTGCCCGCGGCGCCGCCAAGACTCGTCCCGAAGGTCGTTGTTGCACCGCTTGGGACGATCGCCAGCGTTCTGGTTGAGCCTTGATCGATCCTCCCGCCTTCTCTAGCCTGCGGTCGCAGACCGACCTCGACTCGACCGGGGTGCTTGGGTCTCGTCTCCCTCGTCCGTTTCCGGTCGGTGACTGCGGTACGCATGGCTTGTCAACGGCTGTCGCCGCGATCCTCTGAGCCATTTTCGCCGGGTTCTGAGTCTCGGGTCTCGTCGGCGTCCGTCGGCCCGCTTCGCGTTGAGTCCGACTGGTTTGGCTTGCTCTGCCAGATGAACAGCCAGATGACGAGACCGATAAAGGCGACGAACTCAATGAACGCGATCGGGTTCTCTCTCATGGGGAATAGCCTGTGGTTCGCAAAAGCGTCAGTTTTCTGCCGCGTCGTAATAGGTCAAATCGAGCCAACCGGCTTGGTCGCCCCGGTTGCGGAAATTCCAGTCATTGATCCAATCATAGAAGGGCCAGAACCGCTCGCTGTTCCGCAGGATGCCGTATCGCAGCGCGAAGTGCTGCCAGTCCTCTTTGCTCTGCACGGCTCGAAGATCGTCGAGGAACCGCCCGGCATCGGCGAGGTCGAGATCGACGAACAGGTTCGGGAAGCCGTTGACCAGGGTCGGATAGACGCTCATCGTGTCCTCCTCGGGCAGCGCTTGGCCATCCTGGAACACCAGCGTGAATTGGGATTTGTAAACCCGGTTGGCGACCAGCGAATAGACCCGGTGCAGCTCGTTGTCCTGGAGGCGGAGCACAACGACGCTGGGCAGTTGGGGCACGAAGGACAGTCCTTTAACTGCTGTCAGCGTCGAGATTGCTGAGTCCCAGTCGTCGAAGCTCTCTATCGGGGTGTACAACGCGGGTTGGGGTTTGGTTGACGGATTGAGCGGATCCGGCAGACCGCTGATGCGGGGACCGAGATGGGCGGCAATCTGAGCGACCAGATCGGCCAGTGGGTCAGCAGCCCTCGTTTGCACTTTCGTGGGCTGATCCTCGCTGGCGAACGGCACCATGACGAGGCCGATCGCACCAATGCCGCGGGTCCATCGCTCGCGAATCGGTTCACGTTGCTCCTGCGGCAGCAGCAGCAAGAAGTTGTCCTCGAACTCCTGTCGCAAATAGTTGAAGAAGAGCAGCGTCTGCAGTTTGCTGGTGTCGCCTGCCCAATAGGCGAAATCGGCCACTGTGTCGTAGTACATGCGCTCCAGTCCGCTGTAGCCGAGAAGCCAGAAGGTTCGGGGCACGCCGCCTTGGGCACCTTTCAAAACCGATACATTGGTCTGATGCCGCAGTATCGTGAGCCATGCGTTTGGGTTGTCGCCATCGCCGTCCCACAGGGCGTCTAAGGACCAGCCCTGGGGGCTGAGCCGCGCCAGCGCCGCGGCGTTCGCGTCCAGATACTCCGCATTGCCAAATGCACCGCGGTCCATGAAGACCTCCCAGGTGTCCAGGCCCAGTTTTGGATCCTGGACTGAGGGGTCCTGTTCCGGGTCCAGGAACCAGACCCAAAACTGGTCCTTGACCGCGTAGGTCGCCGTTTGGCCGTTGCAGACCGGGCCGTACGTGATGCCGCCGACGATGACCTCCGCGTTCTCGAGCAGAAAGCGGTAACGGGCCTCTGCGGGGATCGCGGAGAAGACGAGAAACGGGTTGCCGATGCCCCAGGGCGGGTCCAATGCCCCGTCGGCGTGAGCGGCAGGACCCCAGCCGTTGGGATCATCCAGTCGGAACAGCTCGCGCAGATGAGCAATGTCACTAGGCTTGAGCTGCCAAAGGAAATGGTTCTTCTGCACCGGTGCCGCGGTTCGCTTCTCCAGCCGATACCAAAAGCGGTCCACGCCAGCGAAACTATAAGGATCGTCGTAGGGCAGTCCGGTACCTATGACGCGCACAGGGGGATAGTCGACCCGCGCCCCGCGTTCGTCATCGATGACGCGCATCGGCGGCGTGCTGGAGCGCACCAGTCGGAACTGATCGCCGGGGCTGTCCTCAAGCACGATGGTGGCTAGAAAGACGTGCTCGAAGATGAACCGGCTGACCAACCCTGAGCGTTTGCCGGGCCTGTTGAAAAAGGCCTCCCAGGCGGCCACGGCCTGCGGGTTCGATACGGCTCGCGCCTGTGCCTGCTGCTCCGCGCTGGGGCCTAGCGAGCCGGCGGCGGTCCAATCCCGCAGGGTCGCAAAGTCTTGCGCGGAGACGGCTGGCAGACCGAAGGGCATGCCCAGCGCCGGATGCTTTTCGAGTTCAATCGCCAGGGCCTCCGGGGTCGACGGACAGGTCGCGACATGGCGCTGAGGCCGCAATCCATCCAGCGCGGCCCGCGGGAAATCGGGGACGTTGTGCTGCATTCCGGCGTCCACCAAGGCGAAGAGCAGCGAGTCGTCGAGATTCCGCTGTGCTGATCCGCTGTCCGCGAGGATTGGAAAGAAGCCCCGTTTACGCCATGCCGTGGTGGAGTGCGCGGCGTCCATATCGGTCCGCGGATCGTCGCCGATATGGGTCGAATAGGGGTTCTGGCCATAGCCGCCGCGCTCTGCACCGCGGAAAGAGTCCAGCTTGACATTGCACGGTGAAGCCAGACAACCGTGACAGGCGATGCAGCGGCGATCGAAGATTGG
>JBATTL010000602.1:0-6624 GCA_049670525.1 Thiohalocapsa sp.
CATCAGGGACGCGGCAAGATCGAGACCGGCGGCGGGCGGCTCTAGGCAAACGATAACGCCGCAGACCGGCGGTTCGCCACTCAGAGCCGGATCATCCGCCGGGCAAAACCGTAGCTGACTGAACGACTCTGCCTGCGGTTGCGCGCCGCTGAATTCCTGTTGCCAGATCTCGGGCGCATCACTGAGCAGCGTAACTACCGGTTTGCGCTCGCTGTAGTGGGCGATCCGCAGCGCGTGCAGGAGCAGCGCGTCGGCCAACGGTGTGCGACCCGCAATGAGCAAATGGATCTGCTGGCCGAACAGGGGATCGCAGCCAAAGTGCAATGGCCAGCGCCCCAGCAGCAAACGTGCCGCAGTTCGCTCGACATTTACACGTTCAACACGAAGCTCGGCGCCTGCAGCCAGCGCCTGGGATGAGGCCGGCAGTGGCTCACGAGCATCCGACAACAGCAGAAATCTGGGCGTCGCTCGGTTTCGGCGCGACGAGCGCTTGGCGACTGACGCCAAGAGGCGGTCCACATCCACCCCCGGCGTGAGGATCAAGATCGAGTCGGCTCGTAGTCGGGCGTCAATGCCATCGCCGTGATCGACGCGCTCAACGCGGCGCCGTCGACGCCTGAGCGATGATTCCGTGGCGAGCGCGAGGTCCCCTGCTCCGACAACAACAACGAGCGGAGCGCTAAACACTGTTTTTTGCGGGAGGCATAGGACGCAGCTGTCCGGCCCTCCCTTTCGGCCGCGTCGGTTCCGGACGCGTCGGCAAACCGCCTCCAACGAGCAGATTGCCGAGTTCTGCGGCGAGCCCGGACCAACCGCCTTCTTCTTGCACCACCCGCACCAGACCCTGTTGCGGTCGGATACTGGCGAGAGCATCCGCGACACCACCGGTTCCCGCAAGCAACAGCGTGGGGCGACCGTTCTGCAGGCTCGCGTCCACATCACGCGCTGTGACACGACCGCCGCCCGTGACCAGGGTTACGCTGCGATGACCAGCAGACAAACGTTTCACGGCGGCATTCATCCAGGGAATCTCGTCGCCCCAATTCCCGCCCGGCACCAGCAATTGGTGACTGTGGTTCGGCTCCAGTGTCGCACCGGCGCGACCGGACTGGCCAGGAAGTCGCACGGTCCCGCGCGCTGAGACGCCGAGCAGCGGAATCCGAGGCTCTGCGGCCCACCGGGCTTGACCCATGAGCGCCATTACGCCGGCGTCGGTACCACCGTCGAGAACGGCCGCTCCGAATCGGTGCAACAACGGCATCAATTGGTCACGAAACAGCCGGGAAAGTCGCTTCGCGATCGTCGGATCAAGCCCGGATGCTCCGCCCACGGAGACCAGAACCGGGCGCGACGCCGTGAGTCCGAGTCGCTTTAGCGCGGACGACAGCTCATCCTCGTGGGTCACCTCCGCTGTGGGAACGGTCTGATTTCGCGGCGACTGAATCAAAGCCTCACCAACCAGCGCATCGGGAACATGGTCGGGCCGCCGTGCATGATCAGTCCGCGCTGTGGAGCAGATTGCCTTCCTCGTCAACGACCGTGACGGCGATTGGGATTCCCTCGCGAATACTTGCCGAAACCACGCAGAAGTCTTCGAACAGGTCCTTGCATCGATCAAACCGCCGAGACTCGGTCAAGGCCTCGCCCGCAATCAGCTTGACCTCCAGACCGCCGATGCGTAGACGCTTCTTCTCGTTGCGAACGACGATACAGGTCGCCTCGGCGCGCAGGCTGTCGTCGGGGGGATCGTCCTTCGCAAGACAGTAGAGCAAGCTCGCAGAGAGGCAATTGGCCGCCGCGGCGGCGAGCAGCCGGGACGCGTTAGGGCCGGACGTCTCGCCGAGTGGGGGAGGCTCGTCCGTCAATAGATCGGCCGCCCGTTTCCAGTCGAAACGGACGTTGATTTGATAGCCCTCCTGCTGTTCCAGATGGATCGTGAAGCGGCCTTGTTCTGACATGAGCTGGTCTCCGATACGGCGCGGCGATCCGCCGGCATCAGCCAAAGGTCGCCGAGCGAATTTGGCGCCTGGGGTTTTTCGGGTCACACCGCGTTAGGACAGCGGTGGCGCGCGTGCAATAGACGAAGACACGATGCTCCATCAGGAATTCGCGCCGTTGAACGCGCTACTGAGCCCGGCACGACGGACGCGGAAACCAGCCGGTTTAGGGTTCGACGCGGCTGCCCAGCACCTCAAGGAACTGTCGCATCCATTCCGGGTGCGCGGGCCAGGCCGGGGCCGTGACCAGCATGCCATGGGTGTGCGCGTTGGCGAAGGTCTCGGCCACTTCGTGCCAACTGCCGCCCGCCATCTCAATGTCCGGTTTCAGTGCCGGATAGGCAGTACAAGTCATGCCTTCCAGCACGCCGGCGGCCACCAGGATCTGCTGGCCATGGCAGATTGACGCGATGGGCTTGGCCTGCTGTGAGAAGTGGCGCACCATCTCGATCACCCGCGCATTCAACCGCAAGTACTCGGGCGAGCGGCCGCCAGGTATCACCAGGGCATCGTAATTGTCCACGGCGACATCGGCGAAGCTGGCATTGAGAGCGAAATTGTGCCCGGGCTTCTCACTGTAGGTCTGATCGCCCTCGAAATCATGCACCGCCGTGCGCACCGTCTCACCCGCCTGTTTGTCTGGGCAGACCGCATGAACGACGTGTCCGACCATCGTCAGGATCTGGAACGGCACCATCACTTCATAGTCTTCGACATAGTCGCCGATCAACATTAGGATTTTTTTGACAGCCATGGCCAATGCCTCCAGTGTTTTAGTTTCGAACGCACCGCAAGACTATAGCCAAAGCCCGGATGAGAATCATCCCGATGCAGGACGATAGCCGAAACGATAAACCGGGCGCTGTATTGCGCGGACGTGGCGCCGTCAGCAACCCCGATAACCGCTACGCGGAGCAGCGGCGCACGGCTGTCGACGACGGCTGGTGGCAGGATGATACTTGGGATCGCACATTGCGCGCGCCGAAGACCGAAGTCGGCATCGATCACAGCCACAGGTTGCTCAGCTACAACAGTTCGCCGGACGTTCCGTTCGACCGCAGCCTGAACCCTTACCGAGGCTGCGAGCATGGTTGTATCTATTGCTATGCGCGGCCGACCCATGCCTGGCTCGGGCTGTCGCCGGGGCTCGACTTCGAGCGGCGGCTATTTCACAAGCCCGATGCCGCCGAGCAGTTACGTCGGGAACTCTCGGTTGATGGCTATCGACCCGAACCACTGGTGCTTGGCGCCAACACCGATCCCTATCAGCCCATCGAACGGCGGCTGGGTGTCACACGGCAGATACTTAGGGTGCTCTTTGACTGCGGCCATCCGGTCATCATCACCACCAAGTCGGCGCTGGTACTCCGCGACGTGGACCTGCTCGCCGAGATGGCAGCGAAACAGCTCGCCGCTGTGCAGATCTCGATCACGACGCTCGATGATGCACTCGCCCGACGCTTGGAACCACGCGCCGCGAGCCCGAGCCGGCGACTGCGCGCAATCGCAGAACTGGCGGCCGCCGATATCCCGGTCGGCGTTCTGGTGTCGCCGGTTTTACCCTGCCTGACCGACGGCGACATCGAACGGGTCGTCGCAAGAGCCGCAGCGGCCGGGGCCAGCCGAGCCAGCGCGTTGTTAATCCGTCTTCCATTGGAGGTCAAGGAGCTGTTTCAGCAGTGGCTGCGGACGCACTACCCTGAGCGCGCTGACAAGGTGCTAAGCCTGATCCGCCAATGCCGCGACGGGCGCCTGAACGACCCCCGCTTCGGCAGTCGTATGTCCGGCAGCGGACCCGTTGCCGAACTGTTGGAGCAACGCTTTCGCCTTGCCGCAGGGAAGCACGGCCTCAGCCGTCAAGCCAGCACCTGGGGGTTGAGCAACAAGCACTTCCAGAAGCCATCGATCCCTGGCCAGCAGTTGTCATTGTTCGACTGAACGCAAATCGGGGTCGCCGTCGGCACGTGCGGCTTTAACCTTTGCCTTGATGCACCTGAGATGGTCTTCGAATTTGAATCGCAACAGCGGGCGCCGGATATCGATCCAAACCATTTCACCTGCACGCGTGGAAAGACTCCGTTTGTACTGACTGTCGCCCATCAGGAAATCGTACACACTATTGCCGATACGGCTATTGTGCTCGATCGCCCGCGAATGACACACCAAGCCGGGCTTGCGCTTGGCGTCGCCCTGGTAAGCGAAACCGCTTTGGTAACTCATCACCCGAGAACCGTACACGAAGTTATACAGATAGCCGATCGGCTCATCGCCAGCAGTCACGGTCAACAGTTGAATCTGTTTCGAAACCAAACCTCTGCCGATCAACTCACGATGAAAGCGTCGGGTAAACCCGTTTGCAAAGGCCCCTGCGCTGCCCTTCTCCTCCCAATATGCTTGGTGCAGCAGCTTCATCGCCTTAAAGACCCCAAAGGCCTCGTCTAACTCAGCCGCTTCCGTGACGACCAGGTCACCCGATCTCGCGTAGCGCTTGGATGCTCGCCTTAGCTGATAGCGGGTATTGCTGCTCAAGCAACCCAGATATCCGTTCTCGTTCTGACGCACCTCATCGAGATCGACCCAGTAATAGGGGGATCGGTCGCGAATTCGACGCATAAGGCCGAGTCGCGCGGTCACGTCCGCAAGCGCGGCGATCTGCTCTGCTTGCGAAACCCCGCTGACCCTAAATTCCTGCCAGAGTCGGCGTTTGCGCCGGAGGTGGTCAAGCAATGCAAACCAGACCGCAGCGTGAAGTCCTTCTCGGATCAACAACCCGTTGTGCTCGATGGTTATCCGGTCTTCTGACGGCGTACCGGATTCGTTGAGCCTAATGGACCGAGCGCTCATGCGCCTTAGCCCAGACCGCGGTGCACGACCCAAGATTCCCAACGCCACCGTTCGATCCGCTTGCATCAGCCGGATAAGATACAGCGTCGACAAATCCTCAAGCGACGCCAGCCAAGCCCCGACCCAGGTCCAGGAAACAAAAAATGAACCCTCCGCGATTTCATCGAGCGCGGCCCACTCGCGAGCGACCCACTCGATCTGGCAATCGCTCAGTCGCAACAACTCCATATTCACGAATTTCTTACCGAAACAGCAGGTTGGCGGCAGTCGACCTCTGCGACGAGCCGAAGCGAAAGGGTGACTTAAACGACGTTCCGCATGTTGAGAGCTAGCCGCAGTGAAAACCGTAACGGTGAACGATCCCAGGGCGTAAAGCGAGGCAGCCAGAACCGATTGGTGTGCCTGGTCGAAACGCCAGGACGTGTCGTCAAGGCCGCCTGATAACCGATGCGACGGACCATCTCGGCATGCTCAAAATAAAAATCCTTACCGGGGCATCCGTTAGGATAGGCAAAAAAACGCAAGCGGTGCTCAAGTAAACCCTCCAAGTCGTCCTTGTTGTCTGCAATCTCCCGATAAGCCGTCGCCGCGTCGGTTCCGGCAAGAATCGGGTGTGTGACGGTATGCCCGCCGATCTCGATACCTTCATCGCGCAGTTGGCGCACCTGAAAACGGGTCAGCATCGGAGATCTAAGGTTGGGCGCATGACGCACTGCCAACTCGCGCGTCAGGCGCTCACGCTCATCGGACGCGGTATATTTCAATTTGTTGATCAGTTCTCTAACCAACAGTACTCTCTCCGCCACGCCGCCGAGCTTATGAATGCCCAGACCCAGGTCCGTCAGATCCAAGAGGTCCCCATTAGCACGCCTAACGGCCTCGATAACGCGGTCGTTCCACATGATACGACCGTCCAGGAACCCGGTCGCCACGAAAACCGTGGCAGGAATGTTCAAGCGGTTCAGAATCGGCGCGGCCAACAACAGGTTGTCAGCGTACCCGTCGTCGAAGGTTACGCATACCGCGCGCGGCGGCAAGGTTCCAGCCTCAAGCCGTCGCAATGCCTCAACGAGAGAGAGCGCTGAAAACTTCGACGCGACCGCAGACATGATCGATGCGAACTGGCGCACATCCGGGTCATCCGGAAAAAACGGGTCCTCCGCGGGCAGGATGCGATGAAAAATCATCACCGTGAGGCGCTTGCGTC
Organism: Thiohalocapsa sp.; assembly: GCA_049670525.1. Taxonomy (GTDB): domain Bacteria; phylum Pseudomonadota; class Gammaproteobacteria; order Chromatiales; family Chromatiaceae; genus Thiohalocapsa. The sequence continues at coordinate 6,049 of JBATTL010000602.1, forward strand.
CATCGGCGCGCATCAGACGAGCCGCAGCAGATATCGCCGCCTGTTGCGCACGATTGCCCCAGTTTTCCTGCGGGCAAGCGATTTCGCCGGGGTTCATCGACATCAGAGCCGACGAAGATGCTGTCGGCAACACCCAGAATTCGATGGCATAATATGGTGGACCGTCAACGTCAGATATCGGATTACCGCGTTTACAAGGAAAGACTTCCGAACTAGCAGCAAGACTGGCGGAGACCGGCCTGATGCGAATTCGGCCAACCCGACGAGTTGGTTACCGGTGAAAAATTTATCCTGTTTGATGGTACCAACACTACCGAGAATTTGATGAGACATGAACGACGGCGCCTTATTGCGGGTTGACCGGTCAAGAGCGACCGATAGTGTAACTGAATTGCCGCCATTAGCCTTGTAACTTTGGTTGATGGGCATCGTACGTCCTGATTAGCAAGAATCTTCCGCCAAGCTCACGCCCTGAGTTACCAGGGGGCGCATGCTGATCCTGGGTTTTACTGAGGCGGAGGATGTTATGGCCATGAATCGAATCCAGTTTCAGCCTGGGATGTCGTTATTTGAGCT
>JBATTL010000603.1:0-1544 GCA_049670525.1 Thiohalocapsa sp.
CCCACTGGTTTCTGCGTCCTGGCTGCTTGAAAACATAAGCGCCCCAGATGTCCGCGTCCTCGATGCGACGTGGATCCCCTCTTTCGCGAACGCCGACCGGACCGGTCGGAGCTCTTATGAGGTGGGACATATTCCGGGAGCGGCTTTCTTCGATATCGACGAGATCGCTGACACCGAAACCGATCTTCCGCATATGATGCCTGACTCCATCCTGTTTGCTTCGCGCGCTCGCAAGCTCGGAGTCGGGGATGGCAATCGCATCGTTATCTATGATTCCAACGGCTTCTTCGCCTCGGCGCGTGCCTGGTGGATGCTGCGCGCTATGGGACACGCGGATGTGAAGGTTCTCGATGGCGGTCTCGCCGCATGGACCGAAGCGGGTGGCGCTCTCGAAGACCTTCCCCCGGTCGCTGTCGAGCGACATTTTACGCCGCGCGTACGCGCGGACCTGACGAAAACCGCTGAGCAGGTTCTCGACGCTGATGAGACACCGATCCTTGATGCCCGCCCGGCCGAGCGCTTCTTTGGACGGGCCCCGGAGCCCCGTGCGGACCTACGGTCAGGTCATATTCCGGGCAGCTCGAATGTGCCGTCGGACTCGCTGATCGGGCCAGACGGAAAAATGAAACCGGCAGACGCTCTGAAAGAGATTCTCCCAAATGGAGAAGAACCGGTCATTTGCACATGCGGATCTGGCGTCTCTGCGGCGGTCATTGCGCTCGCTCTGGCGCGGATCGGCAATTACAACGCGTCTGTCTATGACGGTTCATGGTCTGAGTGGGGCGCCAATGCGGACCTTCCAATCGCGACGGATGCAGGGTGACCGATCGGAAGCTACCCACGTCGCTGATCCACCTGTCGGGTTCACCCAAGCGGCGTACGGTCAATCCACCGATTGAGCGCGCATCAACGGTCCTGTTCGATACTCAGGACGCCCTTTATGGGCCGAAGCCAACCTATGGCCGGCTCGGCCTGCAGGTGCACCGCGAACTCGAGGAAGCGCTTTGTTTGGTTGAGGGCGCTGATTTCGCCCAACTTGCCCCATCTGGCCTTACGGCCTGCGCGATGGCGATTGCGAGCATCGTCCGCTCCGGCGATCACATCCTGATATCCGACAGCCTGTACGGGCCGACGCGCAGGTTCTGCGAGCGGCGTCTGGCAAGTATGGGCGTGACCTCCACCCGCTTCCCACCGCGTGCCGCTGGCGAGATCGAAGGACTGCTCAAGGATAATACAACCGCCATTTTTCTCGAAGTCCCGGGATCCCTTACCTTCGAAGTCTGCGACACACCGGAAGTGGTCAGAATCGCAAAACAGCACGGTCTCAAGACGGTTTTGGACAATACATGGGGGGCCGGCGTCCACTATCGCCCGCTCGATCTTGGTGTGGATATCTCAGTGCAGGCTCTGACCAAGTATCCCGTGGGCCATGCCGATGCTTTCGGCGGCGTTGTTTTGACCAAGAACAAAGGCCTCGCTGCCCGGATTAACGCCACCGCCGAAGACTGGGGGCTCTCCCTGGGGCCGGAAGATGCGTACACGGC
>JBATTL010000604.1:0-1674 GCA_049670525.1 Thiohalocapsa sp.
CCTCGTCCTTAAAGTGCGCAGGGGAGTTTCTTCGGGCACCCTTGCCTTCGCCTACATGTTCCCCGCTCCCAGGGCCATGGCTGGATTTGCACCAGCCGACTAACATGCCGGTCACACGCAGCTTCGGGACTCACGCCCCTTCGCCACTGCGGCGATACGCTCGCGCCGACGCCTACCGGGGACTACCGGCCCTCGCGTTCGCTCTCCATGGCCGGCAGCGGGAGACCTGCTTCTCTCTCGATCCTCTTGGGAAGGGTGCGCTGCTCCAGTGGATCGAGCGCGGCGCCTTACAACTGCGCACGATAGAGACCGGCGACTTGGCGGCAATCGCCGATGTCCTCATGCGCTTTGCCGAGCACAACATCGACCTCGCCGACGCCACGCTGGTCTGGCTCGCCGAAGCAGAGGGCACGCAGCGCGTACTAACGACGGATCGACGCGATGTCGACATGCTTCGCACCGCAGACGGTCGGTCCTTCGAACGTTTGTTGGTGAGCCCCTGAGGACCAGCTGAATGCAAGGCTCGCGGTCGACACGGACCAATTGCGCCCGACCCCTTCTCAAGATGTTGTATTGCAAGACTTGACCTCGGTGTTTCTCGCGGTAGTCTCCTCAGGTTGATACGCTTAAATTAGTAAACTGTCCTCGCAATCCAGCAATGCTGGTTTTGCACCGTCCCTCCTTTCCCCGCGCTGGCTGCACACGTTACCGATTTATCGACTGCACCACCAACTTCACGCCTAGCGCATGGCAGACGCGTTTAATGGTGTCGAAACGCGGTTGTGCTTCTGGACGCAATGCCTTGTAAAGCGCCTCGCGTGCGATCCCGCTCGCTTTGGCGATCTCAGTCATGCCGCGCGCGCGGGCGGCTGTGCCGAGCGCTTGTGCCAAGGCCGACGGGTCCCCTTCTTCAAGCACGATAGTCAGGTACTCTGCGATCGCCTGGTCATCTTCCAGGTGTTCGGTGATGTCGAACTCAGGCAGATCGGCGACGCGGATCTTCTCACTCATGTCTTAGTCCTCAATGGCAGAGGCCAAATCGACGGCCTTTGCGATGTCAGCCTGCTGAGTAGACTTATCGCCGCCGCCCAGCATCAGGATCAGCACTGGCCCACGTTGAACGTAATACATCCGCCAACCAGGGCCGAAGTACTCGCGCATCTCACAGACACCGCCACCAACCGGCTTCACGTCACCGAGGTGACCGAGTTGGGCCTTTTCGAGCCGACGAGCTAGCCGGCGTCGCGTCAGACCGTCCCGAAGACCGGACAGCCATGCGGCGAACTCGGGGGTCTGCTTGATCGTGAACACGGGGCTATTGTAATCGAGTGCCAACGACTACCCGGTGGATTTCATCAAGCCACCCGACGCATCAAGCGCGAGCTGCCGCACGCCAAGGCCTCTGGCGGCGTATCCAACGCGGAGCACGGGATCAATCGGGCAAGTGTTGCAGCCGCTCGGCCAATCGGCCGAGTTCGGCCGCTGAACCCGCGCCCAGCTTTGTCATCAGTTGCGCGTGCTGCAGCTTGACGGTGCGTTCCGCGATTCCCAGCGCCTCGGCGATCTGTTTGTTGAGTTGCCCGGCGACGACGCGGTCGAAAACCGCTTTTTCACGGGGGGTTAGCGCGGCGAAGGCTGCCCGCAAAAGCTCCGCTCGCGCACGGGTCTCACGCT
>JBATTL010000605.1:0-3331 GCA_049670525.1 Thiohalocapsa sp.
CAGGGCATCACTTGGGATGCTCCATCGAGTTTGCGTTACATCGCACTCTCGCTACGGAGCATCCACACAAGCTGACTAAACAAATTGTTAAAGAACTGCAACTCACCGAAGTGAGCCGATGATTGTACGCCTATGGGGATAGCCGTCAACCCTTCCGGCGAAAAATTTTTTCGCCTGAATCGAAAGTCGTCCACAGACGTACCGTTTTCTTGGCATCGCCGCACTCAGTCCACGCACCCCACTTGGGCTGCGACGTGGCAGAAAGACGGGCTCAGTTGAACGCGATCAGTTCTGGACGCGGGTCAGACCAGCCGGACTCTGGCGAAGCGGCGCTTACCGATCTGATACACGTGATCACCACCTGTCTTGCACTGCATCTTCGGGTCCTCAACGCGTTCACCGTCGATCTTGACCGCGCCCTGGGCAATCATGCGCAGCGCCTCCGATGTGCTCGGCACGAGACCCGCCGATCTGAGCAGTTGCGGGATCGGCAGTCCGCCGGGCTCGACGACCTGAAGTTGGATCACGGGCAGGTCATCCGGGAGTTGCCCCCGCTGAAAGCGCGCCAGAAATTCGCGGTGCGCGCGCGCCGCGTCCGCCGAGCCATGAAACCGCGTGACCATCTCTGTAGCGAGGAGAAACTTGATATCGCGCGGGTTGGCGCCGCCGTGAATCGAGCGTCGTAGCTCCTGAACATCGTCCGTCGGACGTGAACTCAGCAACTCGAAATAGCGCCACATCAATTCGTCCGAGACCGACATGAGCTTGCCGAACATTTCAGCGGGCCTATCCGCAATCGCGACATAGTTCCCAAGCGACTTCGACATCTTCTGGACACCATCGAGGCCTTCCAGAATCGGCAGCGTCATCACCACCTGCGGGTCCTGTCCTGCCGCTTCCTGCAACTGACGCCCCACGAGCAAGTTGAACTTCTGGTCAGTCCCTCCGAGTTCGACATCCGCCTTCAGCGCGACCGAATCGTAGCCTTGGATGAGCGGATAGAGGAATTCATGAATCGCGATAGGCTGGTGAGCGCTGTATCGCTTCCCAAAGTCGTCTCGCTCGAGCATGCGTGCCACGGTATGGCCTGCAGCAAGACGGATCAGTCCTTCCGCACCAAGTTCAGTCACCCAGGTCGAGTTGAAGACGACGTCGGTGATCTCGGGATCGAGGACACGGAATACCTGATCGCGGTAAGTCTGCGCATTCGCGGCGACCTCCTCGCGCGTCAGCGGTTTGCGCGTCACATTCTTGCCAGTCGGATCTCCGATCATGCCCGTGAAGTCACCGATAAGGAATAGAATCCGGTGTCCGAGCTGTTGGAACTGGCGCAACTTGTTCAGCAGCACCACATGTCCGAGATGGAGATCAGGCGCGGTCGGATCGAATCCCGCCTTGACGCGTAACGGCCTCTTTTCGCCAAGCTTTTTCTTAAGCGCACCGACGGTCAATACCTCGTCGGCGCCTCGCGTCAGCTGCGCGAGGGGTTCTTCGATCTCAGACATTTGTGCAAAAACCCTACATACGTGTGGCGGAACTACGCGAGACCAGGCGTTCGCTGAAGGCGCAACCAAGGCGATTCCGGTCAATTTTCATACCAGCATGCTTGTCGTTTCTCCGGCCGTCCGCGTCGTGCAAACAGTTGCTCAGCGGCTTTGCGCCTGATGGCACTCTTTAGGAGGCGCACGCACAGTCGGCACAATCCGGTCCGAAAACGCCCGTAATACGCCCTAGCGATTCGGCCCAGGCGAAAACGCTGGGTCATACTGTCGTCATCGCGGGCGAGCGCGCTTTCGACGCATCCGCTTCTGAATTAGAATCCGGGCGATTGCCAAGAACCGACTGACCGCCAATAGCTAATGAAAGACTACAAGGGAAGAGGAAGCAACCTTCAATTCCGGGAAAGCAGCAGGGCGCCACGGAGACGGCTCGTGCTGTTTGCCCTAGCGCTCACGCTTGTCGCGGCTGCTCTCTATTTCGGCATCGGCTGGCTGCAAACTGACGAAAGCGGCACGATAACGGGTCCGCGACCCGACGCACAGGACAACGCAATTCCGTTGGCGCTCCCCGCGGCCCCGCCCGGCTACGGCGCAGGGAACAACTCCCTGCCAGGAATCACAGAATAAATAGGGACGAACTCACCGCGAGCTTGAGCCAACTCCCGAATTGAAACACACTCGGCGAGAATCCCGAGACCGCCCTCAGCGCACAATCCATTGGCCCATCGCGACCGACGATCAGGAGAGACCCTGCGCGGCATGCGCCGCTGCATCGACCGAAGCTCGTCTCAGTGAGCGAAGGCAATTATCGGAGACTATGTACCGGACGGCGCGGGATTTTCATTCGCCGTCGAGACGCACCGGCGTGACCAGGGACCCACGCTGCGACCGCGGGGACGATGCGGAAGACGGGCAAAAACACAAGCCCCTGGTGCATGATTCGACAGGAATCGCATACGCCTGAAATCCGTCAATCCACGCGCAACACCACGATGGATCAAACGCCAAACGACGAGCCACAACCGCAGGTAGTGCTAGCGTTGGGATTACGGATTACGAACTGGGCACCCTGGAGTCCTTCGGTGTAGTCAATCTCCGCCCCACCCAAGTACTGCAAGCTCATCGGATCCACCAACAGTTTTACGCCGTCGGTTTCGACCTCGGTGTCACCATCCTCTACAGCCTCCGCGAACGTAAATCCGTATTGAAAGCCGGAACATCCGCCGCCCTGGATGTAAACCCGCAACATGAGATCAGCGTTACCCTCTTCCGCGATCAGATCCGCCACCTTGGCAGCCGCCTGGGACGTGAAGACGAGGGAGGGAGTATCGAGCGCAACCGCGTCGGACATGTTTCGTACCTCTCAATGTATCTCAATGGGAGTAAAAGCGGGACCATTCCCTGCTGATTAACGCAATCCGAAGATCACCTGGATTCAGTCTCGTCCGGCGGCGCAGGCTTCAAGGCAATGTCGTCGTCGCCCCGAGCAAGCCAGGCGAACGAATCCGACGTTCCAAGGAGGTTGTCACTCCCTGGCTGGATGTCAACGATCACCTGCTGAACCTCCAGACCCGGCGGCACACGAATTCGACCGTTGAGGGACTGAAAGTGGCCAAAATCGATGTCGTGATAACCAGAGGTTGAGCCCGGCAAATCGGTTAATGAAATGGTCTCGCTTTCCTCTCCGCGGCGTACGACCACGCTGACGATCGCAGTACCTTTGGAACGCCCGAAGTCAGGCACGAGTTGGCTGGCGATAAACTGGTAGTCGAATTCGCCCTCCTCGGCACCATGCGTCAAAACGAACTCCTTCACTTCGACAGCCCCCGTCC
>JBATTL010000606.1:0-7658 GCA_049670525.1 Thiohalocapsa sp.
TCTGCGCGCTCGCGCCTTCATCGTCGCCACCGACGGCCCGGAGGCGGCGCGGCTGCTCGGCGACAAACCGCGGCCCAGCCGCGGGACTACCTGTTTCTACTTCGCGGCGCCCAAGGCACCATTCGACGGACCCTATCTGGTACTCAACGGCGACGGCTGCGGCCTGATCAACAGTTTGCTGTGCCCGAGCAACCTGTCCTCGGCCTACGCGCCGCCGGGCAGGGCGCTGATCAACGTCAACGTCTTCGACGCTGGCGAGAATCCGGATGTGCTCGAGACCAATCTGCGCAAGCAACTCGCGACTTGGTACGGCGACCTGGTGGAGGAATGGCATCGGCTCGCGGTGTATCGGTTACCCGCGGCAATGCCGCGCGGCGCACCGGCGAAACCGCTGAGGATCCAGGACTGGCTTTGGGTCTGCGGCGAGTACGCGGCACCGCCATCGATCCACTGGGCGCTGGCTAGCGGCAATTCCGTAGCGGACGCCGTCGCCGGCTCCCTGCGCTCCGGCGGCAGCAGTATCCCGGCGCATTCCACGGCTGGATGAGTTTAGGATTCGGCTGCGGCAAGCAGCCCGCCTGCATCGGCATCGATGGCTGCCGCGGTGGGTGGGTCTGGTGCGGTCGGTTGGATGGCCGATGGCAGGGCGGCGTCGCCGAGCGCCTGCATCAGCTCGACTGGCTGGGCAATGTGCGTCTGGCTCTGATCGATATGCCCATCGGTTTGGTCAGTCGCGGTGAGCAAGAGCGCCGTTGCGACCGCGAGGCACGCGCCTTGCTCAGCCGCCCCCGAGCGAGCAGTGTATTCCGTCCTCCCTGTCGCGCGGCGCTGGAGGCGCCGGATTACGTCAGCGCCTGCGCGCTGAATCGGGCCCACACCGGTGTCGCTTTGTCCAAGCAAACCTGGAATCTCTCCCCTAAGATTCGCGAACTCGATCAATTCCTCGCCGCACGACGTGGACTGCGGAGATGTTTGCGGGAGGCGCACCCGGAGCTGTGTCTTTGGGGCTTGGCCGGTGGGCGATCCATGCAGCACAACAAGCGCACAACGCGCGGTCAACAGGAGCGGCTCGGGCTTTTGCGTGATCTGGATCAAGACTGCATGCCGATGATCGACAGTCTGGAACGCATGCATCTGCGCCGCATCCTGGCCCTGGACGACATCATCGATGCCGCCGTGCTGGCCTTGACGGCGGCCGAGGCACTCTGCAATGGCATACGCTGCCTGCCGCCGCAAGCCGAGCTGGACGACAGGGGTCTGCCCATGCAGCTCTTGTTCGTATCCCGCTGAGTCCGTGCGATCCGACGCCGAGCGATTTCGATGAACGCGGGAAGGGGCAGTTGATTCCCACGAAATGCCGCGCGGTTGCAGCAATGGCGTTGATCTTCTATTTTGGCCGCGCCAAAAAAGAGGGCGAATCGATCCGCCGGGATCAGCTATTAAATGAAGTAATGGAGCGACACATGCAATTGATGCGTCTACTGCTTGCCGCACTGCTCGTAACCCCATTCGGTCTCAAGGCCGCCACCGACGATGAAGAGCTTGAACCGGATCTGGAAGCCGGCGGGGTCATGTTCCGGCAATGCGCCCTATGCCACGGTCAGCACGGCCAAGGCATCCTCGGCGGCAAGTATCCGCGTATCGCGGGCATGCCCGAATATTACTTATTGAACGCGCTGCAGGACTACAAGGCGGGCGAGCGTGGCTCTGAAGCGATGGTGGTGGTCGGTGCGCTTCAGACCGCCGAGGAGCAGGATCTGACCAACCTTGCCGCTTATATCTCCGATCTGGATGTGACGCGGGACGTGCCGGCACCCGAGGACGGCAACGCCCGAAGTGGCAAGAGCCTGTACAAGAGCGACTGTAAGACCTGCCATGGTCGAAAGGGCGAAGGCAAGTCGCGCAAGGAGTCACCACCCCTGCGGGGCCAGTATCATGAATACCTTCAACGTCAGATCGGGTTATTCCAGAACAACGAACGCATTCACGCTGACGATCCCGACGACGAGACCTTCGTCGACTACAAGGACGAGGAACTGACCGACATCCTCGCCTTCATCGCATCCCTCGACGATGAGGCGACGGACGACGGCAAAGACGATGACAGGAACTGATCATCGCACTCTCGTCCCGACGTTGACACAAGGAGTAAAACCCATGCAAAAGACGATCGCGACCACCGCAGCCATGCTGCTGCTGTTCAATCCCCTTTTCTGCCTCAACAGCCACGCCGCCGACGACGTCATGCCGCCGGAGGTGAATATGTACGAGATCGGCCAGTCGGTGCTGAAGATGAGCTTGGCCGAAGGCGTGACGCCGGATGCAGCCATCGAGGCCATGAATTCCAAGGCTGTCGAGCTGAACATGAAGCTCGTGGGCCATCAGGATGTTGGCGGTGAACTTGAGGCTCGGGGTATCGAGTCCCCTCGGCTGGAGATTTTCCAATACTGCCGTCCTGAGGACGCGGTCAAGATGGTGCGGTTCAATACCATCTATGCCGCCTATATGCCCTGCCGCATCGCCCTGGTTCAGGACAATGACGGCAAGTATTGGCTGGAGATGCTGAATCTGGACATGATCATCAATGCCTACGAGCTGCCGGCGGAGCTTCAGGCCATTGCGATCACCATCAATGGCGAGATGCTATCGATTATCACCGCCGGCGCCACAGGGGCATTTTGACCTGAGGTGACGGCCGCCAGAGGCCGGCCGCCGCCCGATCCATGCCGCCGATTCAAGATTCGGTTTCCGCGCGGAAGCGCCTCCGGGTCACACGACGCAGAATTCACCTGTCAGGTGGGAGTGTCAACCTTGATCACAACGCGCTTATCCCAGCCTTCCCCGTCCGGATTGATTGCGCTGCTGTTCGTGATGCCGCTGATACTCGTCGCCGGGGTTGCGATGTCGCAGCAGATCTACAAGAGTGTTGATGCCGACGGCGTCGTCACGTACTCGGCTTCGCCACCGCGCGATGCACCTAGCCGTCAAATCGAGCATGTGCGAGTCGACCCCGCACCACCCGCTGCAGAACGCGCCGCCGCTGAAAAGCGTTTGGAGTCGATGCGGCGTTCCGCCGATTCGGATGGAAGCTCTAAGCAGTCCGAGGATCAAGACGACGCCGCATCGAACAAGGCGGGCAGCTCATCGACGGCCGAATCGCGCGATGAGCAGTTGGAGCGTGCCCGTTCCAGCAACCGAATCGCGCGTCCCGCGGGGGGCAGCGGGACTGCAAAGGCCGGTCGTTCCGCCGGTCAGCTACCGAGCGGCCGCACGAGTCGCTGAGCCCGCCAGATCGCGAACAGCTGGCGGTCTCCGACTGGTCATATGTTGGGCGGCTTGGGCGGTGCCCCGTTACGAATGTCGGGCGCCTCGGCCTCGCTTTCGCTCAACAATCTGCGTATCGAGTGCATTGCCCGCTCGATAAACGGATGTGCCTGTTCTTCGATCAGTCGAGCGCGTCCGTCGGCAATCTCGCGAGCCAGATCATGAAGGTTTTTCATCTCTGACTGCATCCCGGATCGATCGACGAACATGCAGTTCGACGTCAGAAAACTCATCCACGAGAGTTTGGCGCGCCTCGGTGCCGAATCGTCTGCGACCCTGAATTCAAACCAAACGCCGGGTTTCAGCTTGCGCAGGTGCTCGATCATGGTTTCGTCCTCGCCTGCTTGACTAGCTACGCTGGTGTCGAGCGTCTCGGGAGTCCGGTACTCGGCCGACATGGCGGTGTCGTCCGAGGCAAGGATGGAGGGATCGGCGTTGGCGGATCGGTCTTCGTGACCTTGATCCCGCCACTTCCGCGGATCGCCGAGCAGGCTATTGAGCGCGTCCAGTAGTGCGTGGTTGTAGCTGCCCATGCTGCGCACGCCCGCTGAGATGCGGTCTCGTAATTGGGTGGCAGCCGCGATGCGTTCGTCAAGGTCGTCGTTACCCGGTTCCGGGTTGAACAGACCGATCAATTGCTCCGCCGTGCCGACGGCGTCTTTCCATGCGTCGCTGTCGTCGTCTGCGCCATGTCGGAGCACCAGGAACGCGAGCACGTCGATCCAGGTTCGGCGCAGGAAAGCCAACACCGGCTCGGGCAGCGTCTGACCCTGCGCGAGGGTTTGAATCTCCTTGGCTGCACGCAATTTAGCCAGGCGCAAGCGCTCACGACCGCGTGCGGCCTCCTGATTGCGCTGTTCCATGTTGCCGCTGCGGCTACGCTGTTCCTCGACCGCGCTTCGGAACTCTCCCAGCAGTTCATCGAACAACGATACATCCTCGCTGAAGTCTTTTTGGATGCGATCAACTGTGCGTTGAATGTGCGGGAAGATGCCGCGGTTTGGATTCGAATCATCGACCCAGAGCCCACCGGCTTCGACCATCTCGTCCATGAGTTGACGGGCAGGGTGCTCCTTGTCGACCAATAGGCGCCGGTCGATCAGAGCGAGCTTTAGATAGGGTGTGTGCAGATGGCTGATCAGTGCTTTGGCGGAATTGGGTAAGAGCGGGTCGTTGAGCATGCACTCGAACAGCATGCCGATCAAATCGATGACGTCCGTATCGACTGGGTGCAACTCGTCGCGCCCGAGCGCGTCAAGTACCTGCTCGCGTTCGTCGTGCAGTGCGTGCTTGATGTCTCCAAGAAAGCGCTCCTCCGCCTCCGAATAGCTAACGCCTTGGGGCGCCGACATCGGTGCCGTGAGGGGTCTTGGTGGCTGTTCAGAACGCACCCGCTCGAAGGCCGAGATGACACGAGGGCGTGCGACCGGCAGCGGGGCCCTCCCGACCCCTTGGGCGCTGCTCTGATCACCTCGGCGCCGCGTGGCCATCAGTTCAAGGATGGTGTCGAACAGTTCGTCGCTTAGAGAGGTCGTTGATGCCTGAGGGCTGCTCGCCTCGATGCGGTGCTCCTCTGCGTCGGTTTGTGCGTCAACCTTCCCGTTAGCCGCCTCAGCCACTTTTTCCGCCTCCGGCGCCCGCTTGGGGTTGACAGAACGAATGTGGGGAAGAACGCCGTCGTCTTTGAGGATGTCATTGAGTTCCTGGTAAAGCGGTTGCGCCTTGCCCATGCAGAGCTTGTCGAACAGCGCGCAGAGGATCACCTTGGTATTGATGTCGACGTTGCTGACGCGAAGTGATTCGCGCAACGCCTTTACCAGTTGCTCCGGTCCGCCTGGTACCTCGTTATCCCGAAGCGTTTCGCCGTCGCTGAGGGCTGCAAAACGTTGGATCAGGGCGTAGAGTTCGGCTGCAAGATTCGCGTTGGCCTTGATAATGATGTTCTCTGTCGCGACCCATTCCTCCATTTCGTCGGGTGCGATAAGACTCAATTCGTCCTCTGGGTTCGCGACGTTGCTGCCTGGTTTCGTCTTAGGGCCGAATTGGGCGAATCCCCGGTCGACCTCTTCCAGATAGCGACGGGTCATCTCGTCCTGGTTGCGAGTCAGGTGGGAAATTGCCTCGAAAAAACGCCCCTGAACGCTGTTCGATTCAGCTCGTTCTGCGAAGTCCAGCAGCACCGTGCCCGCGTGCGCGAACAGTTCATTCAGCTGCTTGTCGCAAAAGGCGAGGACCCGTTCACGGCACCGTTGGAAGGCTGCCTCATGAGCAGCACGTGTCGATGCCTTGGCTTTTCCAGACGCGGTCATTGCGCAACCAGCTCATTCGTTGTCCGTCCTGATAGCGCCCTCCGCGGCCTTCTCACTGAGGGAAGGCCATGACGCCTGGACTCTGGACCCGTCTTCGTGGCTCGATTGGCTCAGTCTTCGCCGATGACACGCTCGTCGCGGGGCGTAGCGAGGAGCTTCTCCGCCTCGCCTTGCTGCCTGGCAAACATGAGCCGATAGTCGAAGTCGTCGCCGTCGGCGCGGCTCTCGCGCAACTCGCGAACGATCGTGCGCGCGTCCTGGTATCGGTCCTTCGTGTCGATATGGGTGAGCTCAAGGCTTGGTGTGATTTTGTAGACGAAGTATGGCATCCGGCTGACCCCTGTTATGACGCTTGCGATTCCAATATGAGAGCGCTCCGAAAGCGGCAGCCGCGATCACGGAACGTCTTGCACGACCGTCCAGATAGCCATCGTTTGTCGCAGAAAGCCCACGCAATTGCAAGGTGGTGGCGCCACGTCCGCGATGGCTTCCATCTAGTCGGCCGAGCTGGTCGAATGGCGATGACCCAGTGCCGCCCGCTGATCAGATTCAATCGCACCGGCCATAAGAAGAACCTTGTAAATCCTGTTCTGCGCGTGTGGTATCGTCCTTTTGGACTCGCGACACATCCAGTTTGTCGTCTCGCGGCACCATGCGGCCAACTGGCCGCGAAATCGAGTTTCAGGTCCATACGGTTCGCTACTTTGTCGGGCGTCGAGCGCGCCACGCGCGGTCCATCGACCGAAGCGTCAGTCGGCGAGCCCAATGCAGAGGGACGTCATGATCAGACCCATTGGCTCCGATGAGCTCAAGCCCTTGTTCGTTTACGATCCGGATCAGCACCATGAGCTGATGCGTGAAGCGGATGGCCTGCCATCCCTGACGATCAGCTCCCAGGCGGCTGGCAACGCCGTCATGATGGGCGGAGGATACTTCACCCCGTTATCCGGTTTTATGAACGTTGCCGACGCGGTGAGCGTGTGCGAGACGATGCAGACAACCGCCGGTCTGTTCTTCCCGGTTCCGATCCTATGCCTGGTCGAAGATACCGCAGCAATCGGCGATGCGACCCGTGTCGCGCTGCGTGACCCGAATATGGCGAGCAATCCGGTCCTCGCCATCATGGATGTCCAGGCCATCGAGCGGGTTTCCGAGGCACAAATGGCTGCGATGACCGAGCGTGTCTACGGCACCCTCGACATGCAGCATCCAGGTGCCGCCGCTTTCAATGGATCAGGCCGTATCGCGCTGTCCGGCCCGATCCAGGTCCTGCATTTTTCTTACTTTCAGGACGATTTTCCTGACACCTTCCGCACCGCGGTCGAGATCCGCCATGAAATCGCCGAGCGGGGCTGGAAGCGAGTCGTCGCATTCCAGACACGGAACCCGATGCACCTGGCCCACGAAGAACTGTGCCATATCGCCATGGAGCGTCTGGAATGTGACGGTCTGGTGATCCACATGTTGCTCGGCAAGCTCAAGCCCGGCGACATTCCCGCGCCGGTTCGCGATGCTGCTATTCGCAAGATGGTAGAGCTCTATTTTCCGCCCAACAGCGCGATGGTCACCGGCTATGGATTCGACATGCTCTATGCCGGACCTCGTGAGGCGGTGTTGCACGCCTATTTTCGGCAGAATATGGGCGCGACCCATTTCATCATCGGTCGTGATCATGCCGGCGTCGGCGATTACTACGGCGCCTTTGACGCGCAAGCCATCTTCGATGATCAGGTTCCAGAGGGTGGCCTTGCTATTGAGATCTTCAAGGCAGATCATACCGCTTACTCGAAGAAACTCGACAAAGTTGTCATGATGCGCGAGGCGCCGGATCACACCAAGGACGACTTTGTGCTGCTGTCCGGTACAAAGGTCCGAGAGATGTTGGGCAACGGTATCGCGCCGCCGCCTGAGTTCTCGCGGCCAGAGGTGGCACAAATCTTGATGGATTACTATCGATCGGGGACCTAAGTACTCCGTCAGAGGGATTTGATGGCCTCAGCAAGGCGGGAAGCGGTCAGATGCAAG
>JBATTL010000607.1:0-2693 GCA_049670525.1 Thiohalocapsa sp.
GGTAGGCATTGGACGCGTAAGCGACGGTAATGGTCTTGGCCGCTTTGATGCGGTCAAGCGCACCGGTAGCCGCCGTCGCCATCAGCGGAAGCAGACAAAGTCCGAGCAGGGGAACGGCGAAGCCGAACGCCGCGGGTCTGCGAGTAGAGGTAGATGCCCCGCCTAAGTCGGCGCGTACCAGACTCATGCCTCCCCCGCGCTCTGTCGCTTGATATGCTCCCGGATCTCATTGGGCCGCGGCAGCCCCTTGACGGCAAGTTCGGGCACGTCGCCGGTGGTGAAGATGACCAGGTCACCCGCGTTCACCATGCGTTGAAAAAGCGACTGATGCACACGGACGGTCCGGATCGACGCCATGTTCGTCTCCGTGTAGTTCTTATTCAGGAACCCATGTGTCCAGACCAGTTCCTTCTCGCGAATCTCCAGGTGGTCAAAACGGGCCGCCAGCCACCAACCGATCAAACGCAGCAAGCCGAGCGCGATCAGCGCATATCCGAGGTAGCGGGGATCGGCCCAGACGGGCAGATGAACTTGCGCCAGCAACGGCGACACATAGGGAATCTGACCGGTCAAAGCAATGAAGATGCCGGCTAGCACAACCAGGAACGCGACCAGCGTGCCAAATGGATGGGTGCGCCAGACGGACGGATTGGCTTGGTACAACAGCTTCGACATGGATCGGCTCCTTGGTGACGGCTGGCTCGACGAATCCGCGGCGATGGTACCAGTATCGGGGTTGCAGGAGAATGTCGGATCGAACACACCCGCTTCGCGACAAGTGCCCCCGGGCCGCACTCACCTGACTCCTCGATGAGCGACGGATATTGAACGTTAGGGAGCATGGCCTCTCGATTCGCCCACCGCGTCGCTGGGCCCGACCGGCGAGGACGTCATGGTTGTATACCCGCCGCGCGTGGGTTCTTCGGTTTTGGAGTGCGTTCATCGTGCGTCGGAGCGAGGCGCTGCGGCGAGTCTTAGCGGGCTCTACGGCGAGGAGCGGCAACGCACCACCGGCGTTCAAGCGGCGTGCGCCGGAACGAATAATCTGCGTCGGGCGGGTAGCCATCGCGGCCTTCCTAATGGTCACATGCGCGATCGCGGACGAAGCGGCGACGGAGACGATCGCCGCGCTGATCACCGCGGCCCGGGAGCGCGCGGACAAACCAACGCTGTTGCTGGCCCACGGGCGAATGGCACTGCCAGCGCTGCGTGGTGTTCACCACCCGAACCTCCTGCCCGCACCAGACTTCGTCTTGCGCGATACCGAGAATCTTCAGCACGCGATGCAGGACTACAGAGACAGCGTCACGCTGGTCAACTTCTGGGCCAGCTGGTGCCCGCCCTGCGTCGAGAAAATCCCCTCGATGAACCGGCTCGCCGCGCGCTATGCGCCAGCGGACTTTCGCATTGTCTCGATCAATTTTCGGGAATCGAGCCAGCACATCCGCGACTTCATGCGACAGGTCGACGTTGGCTTTCCGGTCCTAATCGACGCCGATGGGCTCGTGTCCCAAGACTGGCGCGTCTTCGCGTTCCCCAGCAGTTTTCTGGTCGATCGTGCCGGGTGTGTGCGCCATTCGGTAAACAGCGCCATCGCCTGGGACGAGCCCGCGATCATCGAATTGATCGATGGCCTGGTTGCGGAATGATTAGATCAAGGGGGTACTGCTCTTCGATGCGGGACCGCCGTATCAGCTCGGCAGACAGCTCGGGGCTGCGGTCCGATAACACGGCGGGCGCCGCGGCATCGACCTTGGGGGCTGAACCAGAGCGCGGGCACAGTGCGCTGGTTTCCGGGATAATGGTCGCGGATGGCAATCCGATCACTCCTTCACGCCTCCCCTGGTCCGATACGAGGCCGCTTGTTCCGCGACTTGGTCCTGCTGGTACTGATCACCGTGGGCGCTTTGGCCGCGGTCAATGCGCTACTGATCGACGATCTCAAGCATGATCTGGCGGAGGCGCGAATCGGCTCAGCGACAGCCTTGGTCCGCGACGAGGTCCGCTCGCTGCTGACGCCGGTGCAGCAACAGTTGCTGATCCTTCATGACGCGCTGCGCAGCAACGATCTGGCGCCGGACGATACCCGAGCGTTGAACGCGCAGATGATGCCGGCGCTGACACATATCGATCAGATCGCCGCGGCCGTCTTCGCCGATGAAAGCGGCGCGGAGTATTTCCTCGGTCGCACGGAGGGCGGCTGGCTCACGCGGGAGCGACCGGCGGGCGACGCCGATGGATCTATGTTTTCACTGACCCGGTGGTCCGGTGCGGATGAGTCCCTGGATTCGGAAACTGCCGCCGTGGATCACGATCCGCGTGAACGCCCCTGGTTCCGCTTGGCGAAGGCCCAGTTGAATGTCACCGACACTGACACCGGCACCGGCAGCGAGGACAGGGCGCTGACTTGGAGCCCCCCCTATCGTTTTCACACCTTAGGTGTGCCGGGCACCACCGCGTCCATTGCCTGGCGCGAGGACGGCAGGCTGCTGGTTGCGGCCTTCGACGTGACCCTGAGGCGCATCATCGAGGCTGTCGACACACTGGACCTCGGTGCGGGAGGCGCGGGCTTCCTGTTTAACGACATGGGCGGCATCTACAGTGGTACGGACGACGCCGACCAAGGCGGCTTCTACAGCGCCGAACGCCAGCCAGGCGGCACGCTGGCGTTCGAGGCGGTCGCGGCCTGGCGC
>JBATTL010000608.1:0-3561 GCA_049670525.1 Thiohalocapsa sp.
CTTGCCCTGTTGGGCGCGATGGGAGGCCATACTGCGTGGTGATACTTTCCCCGTCACAGGCCCCATAGGCATCCGTCGCAACCCCACTGCAGACGCCGAACCAACCGAGGGGTGTCGTCCCGCTGTACGCCTTCTCAGCCGCCAACACGGTTGGACTGACTTCTATCCGAAAATCCTTGGTCTCGGTGTTATAGATACAAGCCTCATAGCTTCCGCCGCCCAGGTGCAATCGCGCATCGTTATATGTCTGATCATTCCTCCCGAGATGACTATAGGCGCGCCGCGTTAGCACCACGGCCGCATCCAGCGACGGGCCGGGGCGGTAGACACGGGAACTGTAGAATATGGCTTCTTGGCGGATGAATCGATCCGAAAAGTCAATTGTGGCGCCGATCAGCGTCATTGCTGATGCTACTTTTCCTTCATTCGCCCCCACCACCAAACCATCCCACCAGTCGCCTATCTGGTCCTGCCCGCCGGACTGCGGATGCACGTCAAGATGATTAGCCAAGCTCCCAATGCCGTACGGGTGGTCCAGGGACCGGGCATACTTAATAGGCCACCCGTTCGGGTCGTCGGGGTACGCTAAAGTACCCAGCTCCCCGGTAATGACCTGAAACGCATGCCCCTCGTACACTGAAGTCGCAGAGTGAGAGCTGAAACTGTAGGCGGTGTTGCCGACTACCCACGAAGCACTGTATGCCGTATGCGGCCCGATGGAGTAGTACGAGACCGGCAGCGTCCCAACCACGCCATTGGACGGATCACCCTCCTCATACCCAGGGTTATATTCACTCGTGGAAGGCGACTGCTGGATCTTTTGCAGGCTGCCCGATTCGTCGTACCAGGCCGCGATGATGACCGCTTCAGCCGACAACCCATCGGGGTTCGCGCGCGGGAACACCTGACAGAAGACGCCGCCGCTTTGACGATAAAAGTACGCGTGGTCCCCGTCCGGCAACCAGACCCCTTGATTGAGCTTTGACACGCTGCAGTTCGGCACCCCGGTTTCTTCATCAAACCCGAAAGCGAACTCCAGCGTCGTGTTGACGTAGGGCTGGCCAAACTCGGCGCGAATATCCGTTAGAACCGCTTTCTGCGCCGACTGGCTAAAGCCGGCCCCAAATGTCGGCATCGAGTAAAACGGCCATCCGTCCAGATAAGCAAGCCCGCCGCCGGTTTCAGCGTTGATCACGCCCGCGCTAATCAGCGTGAACTGCTCCGGCTCCTCGTTGTCGACAACCAGGTAATTAAGGATCACCGACTCGGCGCGGTGCCGCTCCGCTGTAGGAATCGAGTGGCCGCCGTGATACCCGGTATGCACGCCATGGATAAAGCCGTCCATGCCCTCCGGCAACTTCATCTTTCGCGCGACCACGCCGCTGCTTGCGATGTCGACCCGCCAATAGGCCAGTCGCTCCTCCGTCAGATCCCGCAGCATCCCGGTCGCCTTGTGTGACGCCGCGCCGATATCGCCGAATAACAGGTGCGTGCCCCCCTTAGCCTGCACCAGTGCGCGCATCAGACCCGAGTACGCGGCGGGCGTTGTCTCGGGCAAGCGCGCGAACGCCTTCAGCGAGGTTGGGTAGTTGCTCGGGGCCAGCCGCTCCCCGTCCTTGATGGTCCCCAGCGACAGCGTGTCCTGCTCCGGCAGCGGATCCGGCCACTGCAGGGTCGGGCCTACCGCGCACCACTGCTGCGGGTTTGTGTAGACCGTCGGGTTACCGTAGTAATGGTCGAACGTACCGTCGCACTGCCTGTCGCCATCACTCGCGTACCAGGCCAACAAATCGCCACCGAGCCTCACTCGATAGTTGCCGATGCCCAAAAACCCATGCTCGATGCCGCTGAGCTTGATCTCTTCTTCCACCGGCTCCTCGCCGACGGGGCGCTCGATCCACGCCCGTATCAACGGCGCGCCCAGACCCTGATCCATCACGAAGGTGTGAATCGTCGAACCGTCGGGGTAACGCTCGCGGTTGTGATGCTGGCGGATTCCGCCGCGGCGCAGCGTGTCGAGCGAAAACTGAATCATGACCCTGGCTCTCGCCAGGAGCGGCGCCCCATCGGCCCACGGGGTGACAGACTTCCCGATGGGGCCAGTGAAGCGCCGCGGCATGGCCGTTACTCGGCCGGTTGTGGCGCAAGGCCGCTCTGGATCTCCGCTGTCATCCGCGCGATCTCGGCGGGGAGCCGGTTGCGGGTAATCTCCGCCTGCAGCGCAGTGATCTGCGCCTGGAGCGTGGCACGCTGGAACTCCCAGTGCAGCACGTGCGCCTGCGCCTCGTACTGCTTGGACTCGCAGACCGCCCGCTGATGCTGCAGCTCGGCCAGTTGCCGCGCCGCCTCACCCGGCAAGAACGGCTTTTGCTCAGCCGTCCCTGTCGCCTGACCCTCGTCGCTCATGTGCTGCTCCCGGAGATCGTGTAGGAGATGTTGACGACATCCGCCTCACCGAGGCCGGACTTGGCCGACGAGAACCGCGTCGCCGCCATCAGCACCCTATCGGTCGCGTCGTAGGCCACCGTCGCGATATTGTTCAGCGTCGAGCCGTACAGACTCAGCCCCGACTGACCGCTGGCGATGGTGAAGGTCGTCGCCGAAGAGGTCGCGATCGACTTGGCTGCCGCTGAACCGAACACCGCCGCCTGGCGGTTGGACTCGTCATAGGCCGCTTCCGCAAGCTCAGTGGCCAACGGACCCGAGGTCGCGCCGGCCCAGTTGCTCCCCCAGGCCGCGCCCGGCGTGCTATTGGACGTGAACGGCCCCTGGTACCAGGTGCTGATCTTGGTCGTCGCCCCGAAGATGATGCCCAGAATGGCGTTGATGCCGGCATCCGGAATCAGGTTGTGATCCGAACCCGCCTGCTGCGCGTGGTAGCCATCCCGTCGTGCCAACGCACCCGAGGCCCGCGCCCAGCGCCGCAGCCATGCCTCGCGCTCCTTGTCGCCGTCATTGACAGCCTGCTGAACCAGGTCATGCCGCAGCACTTCGGAATCGAAGATGCCGCCGACCTGGATGTCCACGTCGTTCTTGAACACCATCAGCCCGTTGTCGTCGAACTCGAACTGGCGGTTGCCCACCAACCGACGCAGATCCTTCATCAGACTCGCCGGGGTCTTGCCACCCAGGAAATCAATCTCTCGCTCAAACATTGCAGTCTCACCTATTGTGACCGGGCGGCCGTGTTCAGCGCGCGGCCGAAGCGGAGCGCACACAGTGCATGCCCGATTAGTGGTATTGATGATGGCCCGCGTCTGGTGCGGACGACCCGTTACTCTGTCGATCGGGTTGTCCGCTTACCCGCCGCCCCGTCCGACCGTCCTTTATGGGCTCGTCAGGCCATGCGCTCTCCCCATGGCTAACTCGCCTTGATCACTTCACACTCCGCTGTGTCCGTCGACGCCAACCGTGATCCGCCCCGCTGCTCGCGCAGACTCAGCAGCACTTGGCGCAAACCGTTCTCTTCACGAAACGCGAGCGACGCCTTACCGTAATCCGGCATGGCCACACGCCCGTCGGTCAAATACCGCAACTGCCCGCCGGGCAAGCCCGCCACAA
>JBATTL010000609.1:0-1639 GCA_049670525.1 Thiohalocapsa sp.
GGTAGAAGGAGTCCCCTTTGTTTCCATCACTGAAGTTCGGGTAGACGTTACCCAACAATTCCGCAAGATCGTCTGCCTTGTCACTCGTCATCATGCCATTGATGCCGTTTTGCGGAGCCTCATCAAGCGTGACGACCTCGTAGAGTGAGTTATTAGGCTTCCAGGTCTCATTCGGTTCCAGGCATAGACCGTAGAAAACGCCATCGCTCGGCATTCCGTCGGTCACAAGCGCCCCAGAGAATTCAGGAGCGGGGTCTCCTTGCTGCAACGGGTTGCGGTTAAAGGTAAAGCGACCACCGCCACTGCCACCGTGCGCACTGATTGCATCTGCTCGGATATATCCCAACGAATCCGCCTGCACCTGCCCGCTGAACGCCAGCGTCGCGGCGATTGCGAGTGCCAAGCTGACTGCACTGAATTTCACTGTGCGTTTCATTTTTCTTGCTCCTTATCGAATCTGTACGTGATCGGACGGTCGAAATCTTGTCTGCCGCTTTCATCCCACGAGCGTCGAGGACGCGCGACGACAACGCGCATCACCTAAGAGCATCACTAAGCAGAAACCGTGCCATTCAAAAACGTTTCGCAGATTTAGATACTTAACAAACACCAGGATCCGTGCTGCCCTTGCGATTCGTCTCAGGTCTGAGACGGCGCTTTGCGGGCTAACAGCGAGGAGACTGGGGAAGATTCATTAAATTATTTTTATAATTAATAACTTACGGACTAACCTGCAGGCGCCTGGACACCGTCTCCAGTGTAAATAATACTGACGCGCGAGAGCCGGGCGGACTCTTCGGCGCATGCCGCTCGACGTCGCGGGGTTTTGAAACGACGCTGGGCCGGTCGGATTCGCGATAGCGCAACGCGACAATCAACGGGTTGGAGGAGTGTCGGGTTAGGCTGCGCTAACCCGACCTACGGATGATGGCGGTTTCGGCGACGTGGCCGGAGCGCTTGCGCGTTCTGACCGGGTTCGGGGCGAAAGGAAGCCTCGCAATCGGCATCGCAAATTGCGATGGATTCGCAATTCGGATGCGGTGCGGACAGGTGGGCGCTACAGGACGAGACCCTTCAGGGCAAGCACGGCCAAGGCGGTGAGAACCGCCAGGCGCAGCGCGTCCCAGTGGCGCTCGCGCGCCTGGAGCAGAATTTCGATGCCGTAAAACAGCACCACGGCCTCCAGGGCGAGGACGCCGAGGTCCTGCAGGCCAAGACCGCGCAGGCTCGGCGCAACCAGCGCGCCGAGCAGAATCAGCACATCAAGCGCGCTGACCCGAAAGCCCGCGCTGCTGAAGCGTACCCAGACCCCGGCGGTCAGGGCCAGCGCGCCGTAGAGCAGCATCAGACACAGCGGGCAGGCATCGGCCAACGCGGACGAGCGCGCCAGCAGGTAGACGACCGCCACCGCTGTCGTATACGCACTCAGACGCTCGAGGGCGAAGAACGGCAGGCGCCGAATCAGCACGACCGCCAACAACGCGCCGAACAGCAGGGCGGCAAGCAGGCCGACATCCCGGCTCACGGGACCGGCCGCGAACGCTCCCGAGACCAGAACCAGCGGGATAGACCAAGTGAGAATCTGCTCCGGCAGCCGGGTGAAGAGACGCGTCCTGCGTGCCCACGCCCCGAGCCGCGC
>JBATTL010000610.1:0-2487 GCA_049670525.1 Thiohalocapsa sp.
CAAATGGGAGTGCAAATAGCACGTTGTTTTCATTCCGAAATACCGCCGTCGCACCCTCTATGGTCAGCTTCGGAAACACCTCGGTGCAGTGTTTCATGACCTTGCTCAGCACAAGGACAGCCGGATCGAGGAAGGGCACCTGATGCGGGACCATGTGCACATGTTGATCTCGATTCCGCCGGAACAGGCGGTCTCGCAGGCTGTGGGTAACATCAAGGGGAAAAGTGCCATCCATGTGGCCTGCGTCTACGGTGAGCGCAAGCGCAATTTCAGCGGGCAGCATTTCTCGGCGCGCGGCTACTTCGTGTCGACAGTTGGGGGAGAGGAGGCCACGATCCGAGCCTACATCCAGCACTAGGATCGCGAGGATCAACGCTTCGATCAGCTACGACTATGGAGCTGATCAGCCGCCTTTTTGGGCGGCTCATGAACTTGGGGCCGCGTTAGCGTTCCCTCCGCCGCTTTGAGCGGCTCACGAATTCAAAGCCCCGGGCTTTGCCGGGAGATGGTTACCTTGGGAGCAATTGCTCTGAACAAGCCCGGTCGTCCGGCAACGCGACCGCCGTCGGTCCGATGCGGATGGGCGAAAGGGAGACGTCCGCGGCGCCCTAAGGTAGAAGATGCGCTACCCGTCTTTGTAGCGCTAGCTACGCGACACAGTAGGGGCTCAGAAAGAACAAGCGGGCCCACAAGGCCCGCTTCGCATCAGATCAACGGCAAGACGTCACAGCTTACGCCTTCTTCAACTTGCGGCGCCCCATGCCGACCATACCAACCAACGCCGAGCCGAACAGCCAGGCTGCAGCAGGGATCGGCACAGTCGTGATGCCGGCCACGGCCGCGTCAGCGACTCCGTCGTCACGCCCTGTATTTGCGGCCATTGAGAACACCAGTTGGTCGGCGAAGACACTCAGACCGGTAGCCTGGAGATACCCACCTTCGAAACTTGGAGGATTCGGATCCGTCGCCGTGAATTCCTGAGTGTCAACGAGACCTCCGTTGAGGAAGAACTGGACCTGCATGATCTCCGCCCCACCATCACTCCCGGACTGAGGCGGATTACCGGTCTTGTACAAGTCGAGGAACGCGAGACCGGTGACGGTGAGGTCCGCGCCCAAATCGACCGTCAGGGATTGGCTCGAACCACTGACCTCATCATCAACCACGCCGATACCGTCCAGCTCGAACACGTTACCGAGCGTTGCGCCCGCAGGACCACCGACCGGGCCATCATACCCCTGGAATACCAGAGGAGTTGGGCTTGCCGTCAGGGTGACACCTCCAACTGTTCTGGGGCCGGGCGTTGTAGTACCCGCCAAGCCCCAGACATCGTCCGTCAGATCGATTAAAGCGTCGGCGCTCACAGCCCCTGCCGTGAGCAACCCACTGGCGGCTAGCGCCATCGCCGTCAACTTGAAAGGTCTCATGTTCATCTCCGTTTGCTTGTCATGTACAAGTAAGGTTTGTTGGATTTCCCTGGACTAGCGCGACTACCCCAACGCGAGGTGGATGCGAGTATGTCCTCCCTACAGCAGGTCGAACGCTTTCAGGTCCGCCGTTCCCGTTCCTTAGCTAGAGCTAAAGGAAGCACGATTCATGCCGATAGGTAGAGAGACGGCTATACCCCATGTCGCGAGCCGATTTTCAGAGCTTGTGAAGGAACGGGTTGGATCATCGCCAACGAATCCGTCAGCCGGGTTTACGGGCTTGCACCCGGCGCCAGCCGTTGACGCTGCAACGGCGCGACAGAGAACGCGCTGCCTGTTACGGAATTCCAGCGTGTTGAAAGCTGCAAGGCATTGAAATGCTATCTGATTATGATGAGCGCCATGCTCCCAGCACGCTAGCCCAACGGCAGAGCATGGCCTCACATCTCAAGTGTCACGGACTTGTGACGTGCCGCTAAGCGGCAGCCCTCAACGAGCAGGTCCTGCCATCTTCGTAACTGATTAATATGTTTTTTTCTTGGCTTTAAGGCACAAGAGCCGGTGTAAAGTTTCGGCATTAACGAGGATGGCTGCCTGGCACTGAGGACGAGAGCGAGACAAGCCCACGGCGGAAATGCCGGGAAGGCACCGCCGGCAACAGAGCGATTGATCGGTCAGCCTAAACAACCGGACGGAACCGGAAGCCCGTTCTCCGTGCTCATTTGGGTCTGGGTCGCCTAGACGAGTGAGCAGGGCGGCATGGTCCCTGCGCCGCGGCGGCAGGTGAAAACGGCAAGACAAGCCGTGCGGTCATACGGCCACAATGCTTGCGACCGCCAGAGGCTGCCTCAGGTGCTTAGATGGTCGCCGCAGCATTGCCCGCTAGGCCTGCGGTCTCTGCTTGCGGCGACCCATCGCCACCGCCCCAACCAACGCGGAGCCGAATAGCCAGGCTGGAGCGGAGATCGGAACCAACTGGACAACGAAGTCCTGAACCTCGCGGCTATCGACGGCGTTGGGCAGGCTCCTGGCTTTCAGATTGGTCGGGCCAGTGGCCGAC
>JBATTL010000611.1:0-9052 GCA_049670525.1 Thiohalocapsa sp.
CATCCTTATAGCCGCAAGCTCATGGAGGCCATGCCGAGTGCCGACAAACGCGCCTCGCAGCTGGCGGTAATCCCCGGCCGAGTTCCGCCGCTCGACCAGACGTTCGACGGCTGCCGCTTCGCCGAACGTTGCTTCCGCGTCATGGAGCAATGCCATTGCAGCGAGCCCGATTGGTTTGCAGCCGGGGCAGACCACAGCGTGCGCTGCCTCCTTTGGGCTGATGGAAGACAGCCCGATTTCGCGCCCGCGACGCCGACTGCGGCGAAGACCGGGCATCCCGCAGCAAACGCCGACGGGTTGCTGAAGGTCAGCGACCTTCAGGTGCACTTTCCGATCCATCAGGGGCTGTTCAAGCGCACGGTCGGCCACGTAAAGGCCGTCGACGGCGTCGAACTGACACTGCGCGCTGGCCAGACCCTAGCCTTGGTGGGAGAGTCCGGCTGCGGTAAGACGACGGTGGGTAAGGGTGTTCTGCAATTGGAGCGCCCGACCGGCGGCAGCGTGGATTACGAGGGAGTGGATCTCGCGCGCATCAGCTCGGGACGCATGCGCCGATATCGCAAGGATTTGCAGATCATCTTTCAGGACCCCTTCGCATCCATGAATCCGCGCATGCTGGTCGGGGACATTGTTGGCGAGGGTCTCCAGGCACTGGGTATCGAGCGGAGCCGCAACCCCCGCCATCGGCGCGTGGCCGAGTTGCTGGAGCAGGTGGGTATTGGCGAGCAGGCCATGCACCGGTATCCACACGAGTTTTCAGGCGGGCAGCGCCAGCGTATCTGCATCGCCCGGGCGCTCGCCGTGAACCCCAAGCTCATCGTCTGCGACGAGCCCACCAGTGCATTGGATGTCTCGGTACAGGCGCAGATCCTGAATTTGCTCAAGCAACTCCAACAGGATCTGGGACTGAGTTATCTATTCATCACGCACAACATCTCCGTTGTGTCCTATCTTGCCCACGAAGTTGCCGTGATGTATCTCGGTCGTATCGTCGAGCGAGGCACCGCGACAGAAGTCCTGGATGATCCCCGGCATCCCTATACGAAGGCGCTGTTGTCTGCGGTACCGATCATCGATCCGAAGCAGCGTCGCGAAATCATTCGGCTGGACGGCGACATGCCGTCACCGGCCGACCCACCGCCGGGTTGCCACTTCCATCCGCGCTGTCCGGACGCCATTCCCGAGTGCGCTAAGGTCTATCCCGATGCAACGCGGTTGACCGATACCCAGACGGTTCACTGCATTCGCGCCTAACTGAGGCGCAAGTTGTCTGCCCTGGTTTGCCCGGACGGTAGTGGAGTTTTTCGCCGCCAACGTTCGTGGCAATCGCATCAGCCGCGGAGCACTCGTTTCTTCTTGAGAACGCGAGTCGATAGATAGCCGGCGAGCAGTATGCAGCAAGTTGCCATGACCATGACCCAGCGGCCGTCGGACATCTGTCCCTCCAAGATCAGGGTCCAGGTCTGGATGACCAGAAGCGCGGTCAGTACCGCGAAGATCGTGTTGTACTCTTTGACCAGCACACGTTTCCAGTTGAAACGCATCGGCGCAAGCGATTCGCGAAGGCCTTTCCAGGTGGGAATCCAGCGATTGACGCTGTCGCAGTAGGCCCTGTAGGTATCACCGAAGCGCCCGGACAGATACTCCTCTTCAGCAGAAACGATCGCGACGTAGACCAGCACTACCAGGGGCGCGCCGATCGCGATTAGGCCGGCTTGCCCAAGGACGAACAGAAAACCGACCGCGATCAGTATATTGCCGACATAGAGAGGATTTCGGCAGTGCGCGAACACGCCGCCCTGAACCAGGTCTTCGGCATAGACGCGGCCATCACGGCCCCCGCGGCGAATGTATTCGTAGCCAATAGTGACGACCCGTAGCGTCTGTCCGGCGAGAATCATTACGATGCCGAACAAGTCCACGACTGTGTCCATTGCCTGATTGCCAAAACTATAATGGGGCCGCGCCAACAAGACCGCAAAAACCATGACGAGCGGGAATATCGCATTGCGATAACGAAAAAAGAATTGCCCGATTACGATCATGGGCCTTTCACCCCGATAAACCCGCAAAAATTGTACCATTTGAAGAATATGTCACATTGATTGAGTCCATTGCGCGCCAGAAGCTCGACGTTCTCGTCCACCCGATACGGAATCAGAACGTTCTCCAGCGCCTCCCGCTTATGGGCGATATCGGTCTCGCTGTATCCATTACGCCGCTTCATCTCATAGTAAAGCCGAATAAAGGTTCGGTTGAACAACGAATCATTACCTAGCACTTTCTCAATCAGTATCAGACAGGCGTTCGGATTCATGCCTCGAGCGATGTCGCGGATAAGGAGGTCGCGACGCAATGGCCTCACGAATTGAAGCGTCAGGTTCAAGACGACGACAGAGGCATTCTCGACCTGAACGCCAGCATTGAGATCAGCCTCCCGCAGCGTCAAGCGTCCCGCGTCGGTGAGTTTGAAAAGGCGCTCGCGCGCTCGATCCAGCATGGCTGACGAATAGTCCAGGCCAACGTATTCCGCAGGAACCGGGATGGCGCCGATCAGCGTCTCCAGTGTGATCCCGGTCGAACAGCCGAGATCGTAGACGCGCGTGCCCGGTTCAGCAAAGGTCGCGGCGAGTTCGCCGATCATTCGCTGTAGTTCCCGGTATTCCGGGATGCTGCGGTCAAGCATGTCGTCGAAAACGGCGGCGGTCGCCTCGCCGAAGTCGAAATCGCTGATCGATTCGATGTCTTCGGGGAGACGCGGTCTCGCATCCGTGATCGCGGCGGCGGCGTCAGGCCCCGTCAAGGGGGCGTCGGTGGACTCTTGCTCATCCATTGGGGTAAGTTAATGCGGTGGCTTTGGTTTGCGCCCAGGTCGTCGATCCAGCCCATAGCCGGCTTAAGGTAGTTCCTCCTCGCCAACTACGCAAACCCTCAGGCTAGGCGATTGCTCCTGCGATGATCGCCAGACCGGCGCTGAGGCGATTGCCGGAGAATGCAGTATCGGAGGGCGCAGGATTCGACAGAAATCGCCTTAGCCCTTCCCCCAGACCAACTTCCCCGTCTCCGCCAGATCGCAGCCTATGCTTTGACAGGGTTTCGAGCAGAAAACGCTTGGCGCCCGCGCCCTCCTGACGCATGGCCCAACGCACAGGCTGCCGCAGCAATTCGTCCAAAGGCGCACTGTCGCACAGATCCGGGCGCAGCATCAGGCCCTGTTCGCGGTTATGGGCCCGGATC
Organism: Thiohalocapsa sp.; assembly: GCA_049670525.1. Classification (GTDB taxonomy): domain Bacteria; phylum Pseudomonadota; class Gammaproteobacteria; order Chromatiales; family Chromatiaceae; genus Thiohalocapsa. The sequence continues at coordinate 3,238 of JBATTL010000611.1, forward strand.
AGCACCCCACGTCGGTGGCCGGCGTATTGACTCAACAGGGCGGGGTGCCGGAGGTGGCTTTCCTGTTTCGGGCCCCAGCGCAGGGCGCAGGCGTCCGCGCGATGAGAACTGGAGCGGTTCGAGGCCGAGCCTGGTACCGGTGGGCGAGTAGCTGACCATGGCGCGGGCGTCGGTGTCCCGGGCCAGACTCTGGACCACGCGATGCAGCAGTGGGTCATCGCTGCCGGCGAGCATGAGACGGTCCGTGAGCAGCGCACCGGGGCTGGATTCGAGCATCCAGCGGTCGATCAGCTCACGCGGAAAGATCCACTTGCCGGTTACCTTGGTGCCTGGGATGCAGCCCTCGGAGACCAGCGCATAGATCTTCTGTTCGTTGAGGTTCAGTACTCCACGGCCTGTTTGACATCGAGAAAGCGCGGCAGATGGTCGATCACGGCGGCCATGCTCAGACATCGACACCGGACTGCAGCGATTCGTCTCTGGCATTACCCCTGACACCCCTCGCGGATCCGAGAGCGGACCGGATGCCGGATTGGCGACCGGGCGCGCGTTCAGGCTTGGCGTCGAAGTCGACGCGCTCGGCACCGTTGTAGATCAGAAAATGGCTGCCTTTGGCACGGGCAATCATGACGACACCGATCTTTTTCGCGAACTCCAGCCCCTTTTGTGTGACACCGGAGCGCGATAGCAGCACGGGGATACCCATCTGCGCGATCTTGATGACCATCTCGGAAGTGAGCCTGCCGGTGGTGTAGAAGACCTTATCGGCGCCGTCGATGTCGTTGAGCCACATGTGGCCGGAAATAGCATCGGCGGCGTTGTGGCGGCCAACGTCCTCGACGAACAATTCGATATCGTCACCGCCGCGACCAGTCTCGTTGCCACTGCAGAGCGCACAGCCGTGCACGGCACCGGCGCGGCGATAGACCTCGTTGTGGGCGCTCAAGGTGTCGAGTAGCGCGTAGATGCGGGATTGAGTCAGCCTGACGGACGGCAGACGCAACTGATCGAGCCAGTCGCTGATGCGACCGAACACCGTCCCCTGACCGCACCCACTGGTGACGGTGCGGTGCTTGAGCTTTTCGTCCAGATCACCGATGCCGTCGAAGGTGGTGACGGCGCAGGCGTCTGCCTCCCAGTCGACTTGAACCGATCGCACCGCATCCAGACTGGGCACCAGCCGCTGATTGCGCAGATAGCCCAGCACCAACAACTCGGGATGCGTGCCCAGGGTCATCAGCGTGACGACCTCGCGCTTGTCGATGTAAAGGGTCAGCGGTTGCTCGCCGGCGATATGGCCTTCCCGCGGCTCACCGAACTCGTCGACCGCCACCACTGCATGGGCTGGCTTCAGCCCGGCGTTGGAAAGCACTGGCCGGTAACGGCGTGTCGGTGCTGGTCTTGCTATCGGGCTGGCCGTCGGCGTCGGCATCGAATCAGCCTCCGGTCGCGTTCATGTGACGGAAGATGATCGGTTGTTCCTTGATGTCGAAGTCATGCCCGCGGGGCTTGATGGACATGGCCGCGCGAATCGCGCGCTTGACGCTGTCGTCGTCCAACGGGTTCGCGCGCAGGGCACGACGTAGGTCGGTGGAGAACTCCTGCCCCAGACACAGCAGCAGCCGCCCCTCAGCGGTGACCCGCACGCGATTGCAGTCACCGCAGAAGTTGTGGCTGTGCGGCGAAATGAAGCCCACTCGGTTTGCAAAGCCCGCGGCGCGGTAGTAGCGCGACGGGCCGCCGGTGGTCTCGGTGGAGGGGGTCAAGTCGAAACGCTCTTCAAGGTCCCCACGGATCTCATCACTGGAGTAATAGGCTTCGGCGCGGTCATGGTCGCCGATAACGCCGAGTGGCATCTCTTCAATAAAGCTGATGTCCATGCCGCGATCGAGCGCGAAGGCAACCAAGTCCTGCACCTCGTCATGGTTGCGATGCTTGAGAATCACGCTGTTGAGCTTGACGCGCTCGAAGCCCGCGGCCAGCGCCGCATCAATGCCGGCCATCGTCTTGTCCAGTGCGCCGTTACGGGTGATGGCGCGGAAGCGCTCCGGCTGCAGGCTGTCCAGACTGATATTGACCCGCGTGACGCCGGCATTCTTTAGCGACTGCGCATAGCGGGCCAGCTGGGTGCCGTTTGTTGTCAGTGTCAGATCGCTGACACCTGACAGTGCGCCGAGCTGCTCGAACAGCCAGAGGACATTGCGCCGCACCAAGGGCTCACCACCGGTGATCCGAAGCTTGTTGACACCGAGTTCGCTGAAGCAGCGGCCTAGCCGGGCGGTCTCCTCCAGGGTCAGTAACTGACTGCGTGGCAGGAACTGCATGTCCTCGGACATGCAGTAGACACAGCGCAGGTCGCAACGGTCGGTGACGGACAGCCGCACGTACGTGATGCGCCGGCCGAAGCGGTCGATGAGCTTGTCGGCGTGGCCTTCGGTCGGTCTGGTCATGGATGGATTCGCTCCCCGGTGGTCGACGACATCTAAGCAAAAAATATTCCCGGTCTAAGCAACAAACTTTCCCGGACTGGCAGCGGGCTCCGCGACATGGCGCAAAGCAGCCCATGTGCGTGCCGCACCCGGCGTGCCCATGACCGGACAATTCCGGCAAATGCCGACAGTCCGAACCGACTCGCCGGGTGCACCGATCGGAAGTCGACCCTCCGGGCAACTCCGGTGCGGAGCGCCACAGCGTTGAAGGTGAGTCGGTACAAAGTGTACCGATTTGCCCGTTGCTGTTATTTGGTTCGTATTTTCCGGATTGCTACCTATTACGAACAGCGTTCGGATCGGCCTGCAAGATCTCAGTAGCCTGCTCCGCCGTCCAGCCCGTGGCGAGCAGCGCCATGGCCTTGATGCGGTCCGCCTTGTGCTTGCCGCGCGTCTCGCAATGCCCGATCAGGCACAGGACTCGGCGGACAACCGGAGTGGCGTAAGCTATGCGCTTGCGAAGTCTGCAAGACCCTACCCACGTCGACACAAACATAACCAACGAGGCGTCGATCCAAGGTTGCGGAACCTTGCAGCCCTGCCGATCCAAAACACATCAACCCGGCGATGCCAAGAGCCTGCGCAGTCCATCCCGCAGCTTGCCGAAGCTCGGCGATTGGTTGGCGTCGATATCCATCAAGGGGCCGATGCGCGCCGCCCAATCGTTCTTATTTGGCCCGGCAGCGGCCAGCCCGCTTTCTTGATCGCAGCCGAGCCGCCAGGGTGAATCGCATCGGCCAGCAACTCCCAAGTGCCACGCTGACTGTCTTGCTCGTAGCCGTCCAGCACCTTCCACTTTGCGCGCGGATAAGCCACCCGAAGTGCCTCGCGATCGCCGAGAATCCGTCGGTCCATTTCTCCAGAATCGAGTCCTCGTCCGGCGCGAGTGCGTCGACGAAATAGGGCTGGTGGGTCGTGACACAGATCTGCGGCGCGCTTTTCCTGCCGGTGGCGTGATTGCGGAACTCCTGAGCCAGCGGTTCCAGCAGCTTATGATAGAGCCCGTTCTCGGGTTCTTCGATGCAGATGAACGGCGGCGGATCGGGGTCTTCGAGCAGCAGCAGATAGGCGAACACCTTCAGCGTGCTGTCGGACATCTGCTTTGCAAAGAATGGATCGGCAAAGGCACCGTCGTTGAAGCGCAGCAGGACGCGCTGGTCATCGGTGACCTTGGTGTCGATCGACGCGATGCCGGGGATCTTGTCGGCGATCCGGTTCAGGATGCTGCGAAATCGCTCCCGGTGCTCGAGCTCCATGTACTGCATCACATTGCCGATATTGTCGCCGCGCACGTTGGGCAGACTCCGGGCCGCGTTCGGCTCGAAGTAGGACAGGTACCAGCCCTTCAGGAAGTTCGGTGCGTAGCGCCTGAGGGAAAGGGATCATCCGATCCTTCTTGCCCTTACCGTCGTGCACCCTGATCACCATCAACTCAAGATTGATGTCCTGAACGCGCAACTGCAAACATTCGAACAGGCGCAAACCGCAGCCATATAACAACTTGGCAACGAGATGGTAAGGAGCGTCGAGGCAGTCGAATAGAGCGTCGACCTCCTGCCGCGACAATACGACGGGGATGTACGGGCGCTGCTTGGCGCGGACCACGCCCTCAACCCTGCCAAACTCCTTTTGCAGCACATGGCGGAAGAGAAACAACAGCGAGTTGAATGCCTGGTTCTGAGTTGATGCGGCGACCTGCTGCTTGACAGCGAGAAAGCTCAAAAACCTTTTGACATCCTCGACCGACAGCGCGCCCGGCGCTTTGCTTCGAGTCAATCCCTGAAACTTTCTCGCCCAGGATCGATACGACTTCAGCGTCTTCGGCGAATAGTGCCTGACCTTGATCGCGGTCTCCAGGTTTTCATAGACTTCGACCCAGCTCTTGCCGGATTGCGCATTGTCGATCTCGGGTTGCGATCCCGTCTCCGGGACATCGGTATTGCCGCGCAACGACGACACCAACAGCGTTCGAACGACAGGCTGTGTGCTCTGTCGATCCGCCAGCCGGCTCGTCGGGCCGACGAACCGATTGGGACCGCATCGTCCGAGTTGCTGAATCGCGCCCGTCCGCGGTGCGGCCCAAGGGGTTGGTCATACGCTGCTTGGCCAGCAGCGGCGCGTCGCCCTTCGGCACGGACTTGCGTGTCTGACCGGAGTCACGCATCGACGGAGCGCGAATCGGAGCGTCAACTCCAGTGGCCGGGACCCCGAGTCCGTTCTGCTGCCGAGGCTCCAGTGGCGTCGCCGGATGACGCAGGCGTTGCTCCGGGTGGGCCATGGGCGCCGCATCCACGGGCACCCTTCCCGTCGTGTCGGGATGACTTCCCCTGGTGTCGACCGACGACTCCCAATAGAGCTCAACGGCCCGAAACGCCTGCCGACGCTTCCACTGGGCCTGGCCCTTGTCCTGCAAGCTTCGTATTGAATCTCGGAAAGCTTGCCGCGGCAGACGGCTCAACCCTGTACTTCGCACAGAAATCCAGATAAAAGCGGAACCACTTGCGCAGGTGTGGACGCTCCGCGTCGCCAACGCCACCCGCGCCCATGGCGGCCTCAAAACGCGCGACAACCTCGTCGGGAACTCTCAGCACAGACGCCTACTCCTCGCGGGCTATTTCCACTTTGCGGATGTTCCCCCGTATGTCCTACGCGAAGATAGCCTTGGCTTGCAGGAAAGCCCTACGGACGGTAAGTTATCCGGAAACCAGAGAATCACTAGTTAGCGAGATAGGTGCGGAGTAATGAGCGCTTTGGTGCGGTCACTGGAAGACGAGGATTTCGAGAGTGTGTGCACGCTGATAGGAGAAGTATTTCGATTTGCTTACTCTCATGCTTATAGCGACAAACGTGAATTCGAAAAATATGTGCGTTATTCCTTTCAATCGGGCCGATGTGCGGATGATCTACACAAAGATTGTATTGAGCTTCTGGTCGCGGAAATAGAAAACAAACTTGCTGGCGTGCTAAAGCTTGCGAAAACTCCCGTGCCAAAAGAGATCCCGAGAATAAGAGCCGTCGAACTAGAGAAACTATACGTCCATGAAAATTATCATGGAACTGGATTGGCAAGATTGCTGCTAGAACGTGGGATTGAAAGCGCTGAGCGTTCTGGGTTTGATGCAATCTGGTTATGCGTATGGGAGCACAACCCGCGCGCGCAGGAGTTTTACAAGAAGAATGGATTCGAAGCTGTTGGTGACATTGTGATACCCATGAATGATGTACCCTTCAGAGACCTCGTGATGTGGAAAAGCATAGCTTGAAATACGCTAACAAGCACATTGAGTCCGACGGCTTACCCATCCGCTACGCTCCAGGGCAAGCCG
>JBATTL010000612.1:0-4893 GCA_049670525.1 Thiohalocapsa sp.
GCTGGAATTTGGCCGTGATGCCTGAAGACAGTCGTGAGCAGTCCCTGAATGACATGCAACCGACCCTGAACATGGATGACGAGGAGTTTCAGGAGTTCAAGCACGACGTGGTCATGCCCATGATTCGTCGCCACGAGGACATGTTTCCCCAGATGCAACAGCGCCGGGCTCCAGATCGACCTCACTTCCTGGGCGAACAGGCGATGCTCCCGAACGCACAGAGACGACCCGCCAAGAAGTATGCCGGCACCGGTCGCAACGAACGCTGCCCCTGCGGCAGCGGGAAGAAGTACAAGGTCTGCTGCGGTCGGTGAACCTTCCTTCTTGCGCCCAGGGGCGTGGCCGCATCCCTGACGTTGGCACCTCACAGCCGCTTCGCTCTTGCTGCGAACCCGTTTGCAGCGAACGTGAGCCGAGAATCCCGTTGGCGAGCCCCAGTCAGCGATCGCGAGCCCATTGTCACGGAGCGTGAGCCCGAGACGCCGCTTGTTGTCAGAGAACGTGAGCCCGAACCGGAGGTTGTTGGCGAGCCCAACGGTTTATGTTCGCGAGCCGCTACACTTAGCGCAGACATAGCCAATAATTTGCACCTGTGCCGTGGAGACGCCGGCTAGAATTGAGAGGTCGCCTGCGGCACCGCCGCGGGTACGGTGACCAACAAGTGGAGGAATCGTTATGTCCGGGACTTGCTCAATTCGGTACGCCACGATCGCCGCCCTGGGGCTACTCGCAATCCTTTGGGGGCCATCCGGGGCGGCCCCACCGCCCGACGCCGCGGAGGTCCTCGAGGTCAAGGTGCTGGAGACGCAGGTGCAGCAAGGCGAAGGGGAGCTATTCGACGTCTTTTATCGCATGGAGGTCCTATCGGTCATACGCTCGACCTCCCGCGTGCAGCCAGGCGAGACGGTCACGGTGCGCTCCTACGGACAGAGCAAGCAGACCCTGGAGCAGGGCTGGATCGGCACCGCCTACATCAATCCTGACGCGAAGGCCGCCGGCTCCGGAGGTGGGCACCAGTTCGTGATCGCAGCACCAGACGAAAGCTTGGTGGAGCTTCCCCCGGGACCTCCGTCCGCGACGTTCACCCGGTAAACCCTGAAGCGCGGCCGATGAGCTGCCAACCCCTAGGGGAACTCGATTGGGCCGACTCCGCGCCGAGGCTCCGGCTCTTCGATGCCGGGGCCTCACTGGAGGAAGAGTTTGGGGCCTGAGGCGCAATGGGACGGAAATTTGAGCTACGGCTGGTACCATTGCCAATTCAGCGTACTGCAAGAAATTGCCTAGCGCTTGGCTCAAGAGCGCGGTGCACTCCACCGTCTTGGCGCGACTTGGACTTCGCAAGGGCGCGCCCGTTTTCGCCGGAACGTTATACCTGCCGGGATCGCTTTCGATCTCATAGCGGCCAGCCCGAAACCAACGACGACTGACGGCTGTGAGTCGAGCAGTGACTGCTGCGATGCAGCAACGGGCGCACTACTTCCTCAACGAGCGGCTTCGTCTCAGTCCGGCCACGACCAGACGGTCACCTATTCTTCTGATCGGAAATTCGAGCGGCCGGTCCATGTTAAAACCTGCCGGATGACCAAAGAGTAAAACTCGGTCAAAGCTGTCGGTGGAGGTTCGATCCAGTAGTGGCTGCTATGGCTTAGTCACCGGACATAGGACACGGAATCTCTGCGAACGGCGGCTTTCTTAGGCACTTGCCGATAAAAACTATTCCATTGTGTGCGATAGTTCGGGTTCTTTCTCAACATCTGTGAGCCGGACTTCATGGCTTCGACCGATTCGCCCACACCACAAGCTGCCCTGAGCGCGGCTCATCGTGAAGATCTGAAGCTTGCCGCATCGAAGATGCGAGGGGCTGAGCGACGCGCTTTCCAAACGGAGTTGGCAGTGAGGTATTGCGGTGCGAGCGCACGAAAAGCCGAATTGGTTTTTGGCTGGGGTCGCGCAGCGGTCGAGTTAGGGCTGCACGAGAAACGGACTGGCATCGTGTGTTTGAGCGCACAGTCAGCCGTTGCGGGTAGCAAGTTGTGGGAAGAGAAACACCCGGATGTGGCTCAGGCACTGTGGAAACTGGCTGAGACTCATGCTCAGCAAGATCCAACCTTCCGCACCACCTTGTCGTTTACGCGACTCACCGCGGCCGAAGCGCTCGAGCAATTGCGTGCTCAAGGGTGTTCAGAGCGCGTCTTGCCCTCGTCGAGCACCATGGCCGACGTGCTCAATCGCAATGGGTGCCGGTTGCGCCCGGTCCTCAAAGCGAAACCCCAAAAAAAGTCCCAGAGACCGACGCCATCTTTGCCAACATCAAGGACAAGGATCAACAGGCAAGCCAAGACCCAACGGTGATGCGAGTCAGCGTGGGCTGCAAAGCAGCGGTGAACATCGGTGACGACTCCCGTGGCGGTCGTACGCGCGGCGACAATCGCGCGTGCGACCACGCTATGGGGTGCCAGGAGAAGTACACGCCGTTCGGTGTGGTGAATGAGGACACCGGGACGCTGCACCTGATGTTTGGCAGCTCCGCAAAGACCAGCGACTTCATTATCGACAGCCTCTATGCATGGTGGGACCAGCAATCGCCGCGTGAGCGTGAACGACTCTCACGCTTACAGATCAAGGCTGATAACGGACCGGAAAGCAACCGGCGACGGACGCAGTTTCTCAAGCGCATCGTGGAGTTTGTCGATGACATTGGTAAACCCGTTCAGCTCCTGTACTACCCGCCATATCACAGCAAATACAACCCGGTGGAGCGTTGTTGGGGCATTCTGGAACAGCATTGGAACGGCACCAAGCTCGTCGATGTGCACACCATGCTAGCGTGGGCGAAGAGCATGACTTGGAAACGTATCCAGCCCGTCGTCGACCTGAGCCGTCAGGTCGACGAGAAAGGCAGCTCTCTGACCAAAGCGGAAATGAAGGCGGTCGAGGCGCGGCTGGAACGTCATCCTAAGCTGCCCAAGTGGGACATCCTGATCCGACCCTCATGCACGGTATAAGATTTCTCGGAAATCGCCTTATCTCCTGACCGGCGTCTCCCGACCCACAACGGCCACTCCGTCAGTAAACCGAGATGTCCGCAATAGGGCGGTAAGCAGACAACAAAGCAAACTGTCATCCAGAGCTGTTGACCGCTATCAAAAAACGGCGTGAATCCATCCGGCCAGCACGAAAATGATGATGAGGGCACCGCCGAGCAACCAACGCAGGTCCGGGATCACCATGCCCCCGGAGACCGGCACTAGGTCGGTCTCCAGCGCGATGAACTTATAGGGTTCCATCGGTCCGTAAGACGGGTCGGACAAGAGCTTCAAGAAGGTCCGTCGATTTCGATAGCGGGCGACGGCCACCTCGTCCCACCGCCGCTCAGGCTGCATGTTGATCAAGTTGTTGGCCTGGGGGCTTGGGCTGAAGATAGGATAGGCCGCATGACTGAGCCACAGCCACGTGATGCTCTTCTCGTAGTAGGCATTCGCCTCCTGAGGGGTTCCCTTGAACTCTGGGGCGCCTGGGAACGTCCGCAGATCTTTGAAGAAGTGGATGAGATTGAACATGTAGACCGGCTTGCCATCGTCAGCCTCGGCCCACGGACGGATGCGCGCAACAATCGCCTGAATTTCGTCCGCCGGTAGCGGGAGTTTTTCGATGATTCCAAGATAATCGTCGATTTCCCCCTTGGTAAGTTTCTGGCTCGCAGGAGAGTGCCAAGCCAGAAATATCCAGTACAGTCCGCCAAACGCAGCAGCAAGTATGATTTCAAAGATGTACTTTTCCGCTTCTCGATCCTCTGGTGAATCTATTTCTTCAGGTAGTCCAACAGCAATGCGTTGAGCTCTTGTGGGGCACTCAGCATAAGCCAGTGGCCAGCCCGGTCTCCAATACGCTTATAGCGCCAGGAGGTGGTGACATAGTTTGCCGACGCGATCATCTGCTCCTCGGCTAGTGCCACGTCGCCCTCACCCCACACATCCATCACCGGCACCGCGACCTTGGGCCAATTCTGCGGTAGCATCAGTTTGAGATTGGCTCGGTAGATGTTGAGGGCCGCGGTCAGGCGGCCCGGCCGCGACAGCGTGGCCTTCCATTGCTCGAACTCAGGGTCGTAGCGGAGCATTTGACGCCAGAGCCACCAGTTGGCACGCGTGACCAGCCATTCCGAGAGTCCTTTGATCTGGAAGAACATGATGTAATAGGCTTTGAGCTTCTGTTTGAGCGGCCCCTTCGCATAGGCGGTGGGATGACCGACCGAAATAGCCACATAGCGATCGACCCGCGCCGGATGCTTCATGCAGAATTGCCAGCACACGGCAGCAGCCCAATCGTGACCGACCAGCATGACCTTTTGGATCTCGAGCGTGTCGAGGAGCGCCGCTAGGTCCGCGACGTAGTTCTCGATGGCGTAGGCCTTGGTCTCACTCGGTGCCTCGGAATGGCCAAAGGCTCGCTGGTCCGGCGCGATCACGCGAAAGCCGGCTTCGACCAGGATCGGAATCTGGTGGCGCCAGACCTCAAGCGAGTCCGGGAATCCATGGACCAGCAGGATGTCCCGACCCTCCCCGACGATGACGACATTCATGGCGATGCCGTTGACGTGGTATGTCTTGCCCTGAAGTTGCAGCGTCGTCATGGCCACTTCCGGCACCTTCAATTACTAGACAATCCTCGCTCAGACGTGGTCCCGGTTCGTGGGAGCACCTCTCCGTACCCCAGCCGCGGCACGACCGCTTAAGATCGCAGGCGCATGCAGAGCTTGGCGGTCACCACGGCAACTGGCGGCAGCGCGGGCTCGCGCCATCGCGTGAGTCCGGCTCAGGTGGCCGCAACGATGACCAAAGCCGCGAAGCGGTGTCAGTCAGCCCATCACCACTGAAAACCAAAACCCAGCGC
>JBATTL010000613.1:0-3059 GCA_049670525.1 Thiohalocapsa sp.
CGTCGATCCCGCGCGCTGCAACTACTGCGGCGACTGCCTGCGTGCCTGTAACGCCAAGTGCATCGGTCTCGCCGAGTTGGCGCGGCCGATGCCTAAGGACCAACGTTGGGCGCAGATTGATACTTCCGTTTGTCTGGGCTGCGGTGCCTGTCTCTCTGTCTGTGAGCAGGAGGCCTTGAGCTTGATTCCGCGCTCTAAGCGACCTCGACCGCCCCGCAATCGTAACGCGTTGTTTGCGCGCATGCTCTGGGACAAGGGACGCTTGCTGCCGTTCGTCAGCGAAGGCCTGCGACGCGGATTTGGCCGAATGCGCCGACGGCCCTGAACGGCTCGGGACCGGCTCGGGACCAGCGGTCTCGATGCCGCGGAGCATCGATTCAGCGACTGGAACGCGCCTGATGGTGCAAGTAGTCGAGGAGATCGTCCAGGTCGCCGTCCGAGAAATCTTCGTGATCCGGCATGTGCGTGTAGCGATACCGCGATGGGTGGCGTATGAACTCCCGAATCATCATCGGCGATCGGTACTCCACGATACTCAATGGGGCATTCAGATCGGGCCCGACCTTCCCGCCCTGTTGATTCATGGCGTGGCAGCGAACACAGCGGTCTTTGAATAACCCATAGCCTCGCATGACCGAGGAATCCGCCGGCGCGCCTGCCGGGTATACAGCCGGGTACTGGTCTTGAAAACGGACCAATGCGATTTCCGCCAGTTGCCAGGGCCAGGGATAAGCGTTCGAGGTGTCTTGCTCGTCACCCAGCCAGACGAGATAGAAGGGGCCCGGACTCAAGCCCTTGTTGCCCATGATTTCCCAGCCGCTGTCCACGTCGAGATCGGCGAAAACGATGTAGCCCCCTTCCTCGCTGAGCTTCTCCCGATCGCTCACGGCGCGGTAACCATCGAGTGCGATGAAGACGACCTCGGAATCGTCTTTGTTACGCCAAGCATCGCCAAATCCCGCCTTCAGGACGTCCTTCAGCGCGAATGCACGATATCGCTTCGTCTTCTGGTAGCTGGGATCGAACAATTCGATGTCATGGGTCACGAGTTCAGCGCGAAGCTGCGCTAGATCCAACGCCCTTTCGGGTTTGTCCGCAACGCTGAAAAGAAGGCTCGGCTGGTCGGCGGCCCGTGCGCCACCGGCCAGTATCAAAGACAGGCATATCACCGAGAACCATTCAATGGCCGTGCTTCTGTTCAAGGGAGATCTCTCGTTGGTCGTGTTTGCAGACGTTGCGCACGAGGTTCATGTGAACCGTATTCCCAGGGGAAATGCAGATCCATCAGCGTTACTCCCGATGACCTCAAACCACGTCGACCGCCAGTTTCACCACGGCCTCGAGTTCGTCCAAGCCCAAACCGCTTCGCGCCATTACGGCCATTCCGAGCATGAGACTCATGACATAGGCGGCGAGGACACTGGGATCTTTGCTCCCTGAAAAGGCCCCCCGCTCTGCTTCTCGAACGAACACCGTCTCAAGCATTCGCCGCGTCTCCTGGTTGATTTCCCCAAGCGTTCGTGCCGCCTCCGACGGCAGTTTGTCGCCGCCGGCCTCGCGAATGCTGGTTGCGACCAGACAGCCTCCTGGCAGGGTCGGATCCGTGATCATCGCCGCGACCGACAAGAGATAAATGCGCAATCGCTCGCGCAGCGGAGCCTCCGCCGGCTCCAAAAGGCGCGCCGCATGCGGCAAACCGTAGCGCCCGCCGTAGCGGATTAGGGCGCTGACGAACAGCTGTTCTTTGTTGCCGAACGCCGCGTAGAGGCTGGGCTTGTTGATGCCCAAGGCGTCTGTCAGGTCGCTGATTGAGGTGCCGACGAAGCCCTGCCTCCAGAATACCCGCATTGCGGTCTCGAGTGCCCGTTCCTTGTCAAACGTGCGTTTTCGCCCGGCGGCCATGCTGGAGTCCTTCCTCAGCGCGGGCGCGGCCAAGGTCTACGCAGGGGCTCGTTCCACGGAGTCCCTGAGCCCGTTGGTGGAGCAATATGGCGAGCGAGTGGTGCCGATCAGGATCGATGTCACCGAACCGCAGACGGTGCTGGATGCCGCCGCGGCGGCGCACGACACGCAAGTCGTGGTCAACAACGCGGGAATACTGAAAGTCGCTTCACCCCTCGACAGCCACGCGATCGAGTCATTGGACCAAGAGGTCGCCGTCAACGTCCATGGGTTGATTCGCATGGCCCAGGCGTTCGCGCCCGTCCTTAAGACCAATGGCAGCGGGGTCTTCGCGCAAATCAACTCCGTTGCATCGATGAAAAACTTCGCGGGCTTCTCGACCTATTCCGCGTCCAAGGCCGCGTCGTATTCCATCACCCAGGGTCTGCGCGAGCTACTCGCCGAACAGGGGACCACCGTGCTTAGCGTTCATCCCGGTCCCATCGCGACGGACATGGCCGTGTCGGCGGGACTGGGCGAGATGGCAGAACCGCCCTCGGTGGTCCCCGAGGCGATCATGGCAGCGCTGGCCGCGGAAGAGTTCCATGCTTTTCCTGACGCTATGGCCAAGCAGATAGGAGATGCCTACCGGGACTTCGCCAGCGGAGTCGTTGAGGTCAACCTGATGGAATCCTGACGGTCTCGCCCGACGATGCTAGGTCCCTCGGCGTCGGGTGCCGTCTTGGCCCATCGCCTGCCGCCAGTCCTCAGGCGGGTCGCCGACCGAGCCGAACTCCAGTCTTGGCTCCGGCAACGGGTCCCAATCCTCGCCGGTTATTCGCGAGCGCGGTTGCGCTGCCGGCGTGCAACCTGCCTCCGTTTCGTTTCGAACTGCACGGCGGGGGTGGTGGCGTAGGAATCTATCGCATTGTTTTTATAAACTAAAGAAAACATCGGAAATCCATCGGATAATGGTGTGGTTTTCATCGCAAGTTTAGATTTTGCCACTGCTAGCTTCACTGGTGAGGACGGATGGAAGGCTCACCGCAACACCCGGATTCAACGCTTGGCCTGGGAGGGGCGGGAATCCGGAACGCGGACAGAGCGTTTCGACGTTCAGGATGAAGCGCGATCAATTCGATCGGCTCAAAGATCAGAGGACCTGGAGATGAAGACAC
>JBATTL010000614.1:0-9021 GCA_049670525.1 Thiohalocapsa sp.
ATCCTAAGCACTAGATAGTCCTGGAAATTCGATTGCTCGACGGCCGTGCCCAGAACGATGGATTGGCCGACGATGCGCTGCTGCCAAGCGATGGGTCTGCCGTTCCCATCTAGGCCCGCCTTGAGGCGATGCAAGTACAGCGGCCGGTACCAGCCAGCGCGCATGTTCTCCTCGCGGGTCCAGGCTAGCTTGACCGGCTGCTTGCCGCCGCTGGCCTTCAGCATCTGCGCGGTCTCGATCAGGTAATCGGAGCTCGGGTTGGCACGTCGGCCGAAGGAACCGCCGGCATAGAGCATTTCAATGTGCACTCGTTCCGGCACGATGCCGAGCACATCGGCGATCGCCTGCTGATCGATGGTCTGGAACTGCTCGCCGTTGATCACGCGCACACCGCCGTCGCCGGCGGGCTCCATAACGCAATCCATGCATTCCATCGGAGCAGCGTGCGCCAGGTAGGGGACGCTGTATTCGGCCTCGATCAGAGTCATGGCCTCGTTCATGGCCTCGCTGGCCTCGCCGTCGGTTCGGGCGGGCTTGCTGGGTTGCTCCGCGAGCTTGCGGAAATCCGACAGGATCTCGTCGGAACTCTGCTTGAACGCGGCGCTATCATCCCAATCGGTGACCAGCGCGTCGCGTCCCCGCTTGGCGCTCCAGAAATCGAGCCCGAGAACCGCGACGCCGCTGTGGATCTGCACCACCTGCTGGACCCCTTGGATGGCCCTGGCCGCCCTGTCGTCGAAACCGCGCGCCGCAGCGCCGAACAGCGGTGGATGTGCCACCACTGCTGTCAGCATATTCGGCAGGCGCACGTCTTGCGTGAAGATCGCGCTGCCGTTGCATTTGGCCGCACCGTCCTTTCGGCGCAGTCTGGCCTTCCCGATCAGACGGAATTCGGAGGGTTCCTTCAGGAATGGTTCTGTCGGTACCGGTTGATCTGCGGCCGCCGCCGCCAATGCGCCGAATCCGGATCGGTTTCCCGACGCGGGATGGCTGACGATGCCGTCGCGGATCGCGATCGCTGACGCCGGCAACCTGCCACTGATCGGCCGCGGTGGCGATCAGCATCTCCCGGGCCGCGGCGCCGGTCTTGCGTAATTGTTCATAAGGAATTGGCGATGACCGTGCTGCCGCCAGTGCCCTGCACCGGACCCCAGAATAGATTGCCCTAGCGCCCGGCGTCCGCTGGCGCACCCTCAGCACGCTTTTGCTCCCAGCTTGCATCCAACGTCCGGGGCCGGGTTTGCGGCCAGCAGCGCGCTGGCTTGCATGATCTGTTCGGACTGGCAGAAACCGCACTGAACCACTTTCAGTTCCGGCCAAGTCTGCTGAACGGCACGGCCGACCTCAGCCATGGGGCCGGTTCCGAGCCCCTCGATCGTCGTTACCTCTTGCCCCACGGCGGCGCTCACCGGGAGTGAGCCCGAACGTATCGCCGCGCCGTTCAAGTGCACGGTGCAGGCGCCGCACTGGCCGATGCCACAACCGTATTTGGTACCGGTGATGCCGACGTGCTCGCGGAGTGCCCAGAGCAGGGACATTTGCGGATCGATTTCCAACTGGTGCCTGGTGCCGTTGACGCGCAATTCGATCATCTTGGCCTCCGTTCTGGTTGCTTTCGCGAGGGTCGGTCGTTTGCTTCCGGCTGCTCAGGTCAGGATCGGGAGTCCGCAATCGCGGACATGTTTCTCGAGGATTGGGGACTTTGTCGTTTTCGCGACTAAGTCCCGACTTCAGTCGCTACCTTGTTCGCGTGGCGCGGCGAACGGCGCGTGCTGAAAGACAAATACCCGCCGCGCTGGGATTTTTCGCTCCGGCGCACGCTCCTCGCTCGCTGATGCCGCGTTGCCGTTCCTTGCCGTAGAGCCCGCTACGATTCGTCGCGGCGCCTTGCCCCGACGCGCGCTGACCGCATGCCAAGACGGAAAAAACGAGGCGCGTCTGATCGAGATCCGCTTCAGGCTGATCCGGTTCAGGCTCGACGCGCATCATCGATGTAGGAAACTCATGAACTCCGAACGCGTGCGCGAGTCGTCCTCGAAAGTGCCACGCATGGCGCTGGATACCGTGGAGCTGTTTTGTTTCTGTACGCCGCGCATCATCATGCAGGTGTGGCTCGCCTCCATCACCACGGCCACGCCGTGAGCGCCCAGATGGTCCATCAAAGCATTCGCGACCTGACTCGTCAGGCGCTCCTGCACCTGTAAACGACGGGCAAATACGTCGACGACGCGCGCGATCTTGCTCAGTCCGACAACCTTCCCTTTGGGTAGGTAGCCGACGTGGGCGTGACCGAAGAACGGCAGCATGTGGTGCTCGCACATCGAGTAGAACTCGATGTCACGGACAATCACCATCTCCTTGACGTCTTCCTCGAACACGGCTTTCTTGATGATCTCTTCAGCCGACTCCTGATAACCCCCCGTCAAAAAGTCCATGGCCTTGGCAACGCGTAATGGCGTTCGCCGCAGGCCTTCGCGCTCCGGGTCTTCGCCGATTTCGGCGAGCATTTGCCGGACTAGACGCTCTTTTGCCGCATCGTAGACTTCCTCGTCGGAAGCGGGCTCGAAGCTATCGGCATAGTGCCCATCGCTGCACATGCGGGAGAGTGTCGGTTTCGGGGCCATTACGGATTCCTAAGGTGTCAGGCGGCGTTCCAGGGACGGCCTTGTCGTTCTTTATTCTCGCCTCGTGAGCAGCAAGTAGGGGCAAAGCTGAAAAAACCGAATCGAGGCTATCTTTGGGGATTGCTCGGTGCCGGCCTGTCCTGGTAGCCCGTTGCCGCATTCGTTAGACTCTAGACCATCGTTTTGAGTCAGGAATCGATCCGCGGACGGATATGAACGGCTTGCCGTCACCTCGGGAAGGGGAAACCGACCTGGCTCCTAGTGTCAGCAATCTTCGCCGTCGCGCGTGGGATCGGACAGACTGGAATGGCATGATCCAAATCGTCGAGGCGAAGCAGCACCTTCCCCGCCCTGCCGTTTGGCCTCTCGATGCCGGCTGGCGAGTGTCGTCTGAACAGGCTGCCTGTTCCCCCGTTGACCAGCCGATCCCGATCGGCATCCGCGCTGCCTCCTTCCCTGCGTTAGCGATCCTTCCGAAATGATCTTCCCGCGCTCACCCGTTTCATTTCCCCTTTGCTGTAAGAGGACCTATTGATGTGTGGATTCTGTGGTGAAATCCGTTTCGACGAGCGACCAATCGACCTGGGTGAGCTCAATGCCGTCAACCAGACCATGGAACCCCGCGGGCCCGACAGCAGTGGTCTTTTCCAGCAGGGGAGCGTCGCCCTCGGACACCGGCGGCTCAGTATCATCGATCTGAGTACCCACGCCAGCCAGCCCATGGTGGACAGCGAGCTGGGTCTGACAATCGCATTCAACGGATGCATCTACAACTACAAGGATCTGCGCGCCGAGCTGGAAACTCGGGGCTATCGCTTTTTCTCCCACGGCGACACCGAGGTCGTGCTGAAGGCGTTCCACGCCTGGGGTGCGGAATGCGTGCATCGCTTCCACGGCATGTTCGCTTTCGCCATCGCTGAGCGCGAGAGCGGCCGGCTGACCTTGGCGCGCGACCGGCTTGGTATCAAGCCCCTTTACTATGCCGAAGTCCAAGGCGGTGTGCGCTTCGCCTCGACTTTGCCGGCGCTGCTCGCTGGCGGCGGGATTGATACCGACCTGGACCCTGTGGCGTTGCATCATTACATGCACTTCCATGCTGTCGTCCCGGCGCCGTTCACGATACTGCGCGGTGTGCGCAAACTGCCGCCTGCGACCATTCGCGTCATCGAGCGCGACGGCGCCAGTCGCGAACATAGCTACTGGGCGCCTCTCTTCGAGACCCGGCCCGAGGAACGCGGCAACAGTTTCGAGGATTGGCAGGACCAAGTGCTTGGGGCGTTGCGCACCGCCGTCGATCGCCGTCTGGTTGCGGACGTCGATGTCGGCGTATTGCTCTCCGGTGGTCTCGACTCCAGCTTGATCGTCGGTCTGCTCGCCGAGCAGGGCCAGCGTGGTCTGAATACCTTCTCGGTTGGTTTTGAGAGCGTCGGCGACGAGGCCGGTGACGAGTTCCAGTACTCGGATATCATCGCCAAGCACTACGGCACCACTCATCACAAAATCCACGTCGACTCCGGCACGCGGTTGTTGCCGAATCTACCGGCCTGCATCCGCGCCATGGCCGAGCCGATGGTCAGCCATGATGCGATCGGCTTCTTCCTGCTCTCCCAGGAGGTCGCGAAGCACGTCAAGGTCGTGCAAAGCGGGCAGGGCGCCGACGAGGTGTTTGGCGGTTATCACTGGTATCCGCCGATGGCGGACAGTCTGGACCCAGCCGCGGATTACGCCCGGGTATTTTGCGATCGCGGCCAGCAAGAGTACTTGCGCGCCGTGCACCCACGCCTGCATGGCGGCGACCACAGCCGTGCCTTCATCCGCGAACACTTCGCGCTGCACGGCGCCGAGTCGGCGGTGGACAAGGCGTTGCGTATCGACCAGCTCATCATGCTGGTGGATGACCCCGTCAAACGCGTCGACAACATGACGATGGCCTGGGGGCTGGAGGCGCGGGTGCCGTTCCTCGACCACGAGCTTGTCGAGCTGGCCGCGCGCATCCCGGCGGAGTACAAACTTTGCGACGATGGGAAGTGTATACTCAAGGCGGCGGGGCGGCGCGTGATTCCCAGCGAAGTCATCGACCGGCCCAAGGGCTACTTCCCGGTCCCGGCGCTGAAGTACCCGCGTGGCGAGGTGCTCGCCATGATGCGTGATGCCGTGCGCTCCCAACGGGCGCGTGATCGCCAGCTGTTTCAAGCCCATTACGTCGACGAACTCTTGGCGGCACCCGAGGAACACATTACGCCCTTGCGCGGCTCCAAACTCTGGCAGGTGGCGTTGTTGGAGCTTTGGCTGCAGGAACAGGGAATTTAGCGTCGCGCTGGTTCAGCAGAGAATTCAGAAATGGCGGCCAAAGACAGATTCCACCATCGTCTCGAGCGTCGACGCGCCCCATCGGTCAGCAGTTGGGACAGCAAGCCGCGCCACGGGAATGAGATTTGGTCCGAAACCGTCGTCGATTGCGGCTGGGGCCGGCTGATCTTCGGCCAGACATTCGACAACCTGAAGCGGCTTGCGGAATGTCTGCAAGAAGAGCGCGCCGGCAGCCGAGACGTCGCGCTGTACCTGCGGGACCCACATGTGGTTTTGTCCTACGCGCCGCAGGATCTCTTCCTGGATCCGTCCCACACCTTCCGACTATGGCTGGATCGTTACCAATACTCCCATCGGCGGCCGCGGGACACCCATCGGCGGCCGCGGGGCTTCATCGTTCGGCTGCTGAACAGCCATGCCGACGCCGAGGCGGCGCATCGGCTTTACGCGGCACGTCGTATGGTCCCGCCGAGCCCAGAGTTCATCTGGGATCAGCGCGCTTCCCGGGTGCTGCAGTCCTGGGTTGCCGAGGACGAGCAGGACGGTGCCATCATCGGCGTCGTCAATGGGGTGGACCACTATGAGGCGTTTGGTGACGTGGAGGGTGGTGCCAGTCTATGGGCCTTGGCGGTCGACTCCCAGGCACCCTATCCCGGCATCGGTGAGGCCCTTGTTCGTCAGGTGGCAGAGTTTTATCAGGCGCGCGGCCGGGCATTTCTGGACCTGTCGGTGATGCACGACAACAGAAACGCCATCCGTCTGTACGAGAAACTGGGTTTTTCGCGGGTCCCGGTGTTCGCGCTGAAGAACAAGAACGCCTTCAACGAGCCGCTATTCATGGGGAGACAGCCTGAGGCCAATCTGAATCCCTACGCGACCATCATCGTCAATGAGGCCCGGCGCCGTGGCATCGGCATCGAGGTCGTTGATGCATCCGCCGGCTATTTCGCGCTGAGTCTCGGCGGGCGACGCATTGTGTGCCGCGAATCCCTGAGCGAGCTCACCACCGCGGTGGCCATGAGCCGCTGCGATGACAAGGCCGTTACGCAGCAATTGCTGCGGCGATCCGGGTTGCGGGTGCCGGCCCAGACCCCGTTTGACGCGCTCGACCAGGCCGAGGCATTTCTCACTCAGCACAAGCGTATCGTCGTCAAGCCCGCACGCGGCGAGCAGGGTGCAGGCATTAGCGTCGATATCCGCGATCCGGCCGACCTGGAGCGCGCGGTCAAGGCCGCCCGGCGCATCTGTGAGGTGGTGATCCTGGAGGAATTCTGCGCTGGCGACGATCTGCGCATCATCGTGATCGATTACGAGGTGGTTGCCGCCGCGATCCGGCGTCCCGCCCATGTTGTCGGTACGGGCTCCCATACGGTGAACGAACTGATCCAGATCCAGAGCCGGCGTCGACGCGCGGCCACCGGCGGCGAGTCGTCGATCCCGATGGACGACGAGACCGAACGTTGCGTGCGCCAGGCCGGCCACGGCATGGAAGACGTGCCACCCGAGGGTGAGTTGCTGATGGTGCGCCAGACCGCCAACCTGCACACGGGCGGCACCATCCACGACGTCACCGACGCGCTGTCCCCGGCGCTTGCGAGGGCTGCACAGGAGGCAGCGCGGGCGCTTGACATTCCGGTGACTGGGCTGGATTTTCTGGTGCCAGACGTCGCTGGATCGGACTATGTCATCATCGAGGCCAATGAGCGACCCGGGCTGGCCAATCACGAGCCCCAGCCCACCGCCGAACGATTCGTCGATCTGCTCTTTCCGCAGACAGCCACACGAGAGGCACGCCTTTGAAAGCCGTTTCCATCGACACCGACTACCTGCTCGATATCCTGCTCAAGCTGCTCTTCACACCGAGCCCGTCCGGTTACACCGACCGGGTCGTTCATCTGGTCTGCGAGGAACTGGAACGTCTCGGCGTCCCCTACGAGCTGACCCGCCGCGGCGCCATCCGCGCCACATTGAAGGGGGAGTCGGCGAAACCCAACAAGGCCATCGTCGCGCACATCGATACCCTGGGCGCCATGGTCAAGGCGCTCAAGCCGACGGGCCGGCTGCAGTTGGTGCCCGTGGGCCACTGGAATGCCCGTTTTGCCGAGGGTGCGCGCTGCACGCTGTTTACCGACATTGGACAGCACCGGGGCACCATCCTGCCCATGAAGGCGTCGGGCCACACCTTCGGACCCGAAATCGACAGTCAGCCCGGCGGGTGGGACCACGTCGAGATTCGCATTGACGAGCGGGTATCCGACCTGCCGGATCTGCTCAAGCTCGGGGTTCATGTGGGCGACTTCGTCGCCATCGATACCAATCCTGAAGTCACCGACACCGGGTTCATCAACTCGCGTCACCTCGACGACAAGGCTGGCGCCGCGCTGCTGCTGGCGGCCACCAAGGCGATCAAGGACAGCGACGTCAAACTACAGGTGGACTGCCATCCGTTGTTCACCATTGCCGAGGAGATCGGCTCCGGCGCGTCGGCGGCGCTGCACCATGACGTCGCCGAAATGCTGACCATCGACAATGGCACCACGGCCCCCGGTCAAAATTCCAGCGAGTTCGGCGTTACCGTCTGTATGGCCGACATGGTCGGTCCGTTCGACTATCACTTAACGCGCCGGATCCTCCAGATCTGCCAGGAATTCCACATCCCGCACCAGCGGGACATCTTCAAGTACTACCGCTCCGACAGCGCCGCCGCGCTGGAGGCCGGTAACGATGTGCGCACAGCACTGGTCACCTTCGGCATCGACGCGTCCCATGGCTACGAGCGTATCCATCAGGAAGCACTAGAATCCATCGCCGAGCTCGTGGCTGTTTATATGCAATCGCCGCCGCTGTTCGCCCGCGACCGTTATGAGATGGGGCCGAGGGCGGGCTTCTCGACGATGCCGGGATAAGGCGAGTTGTCAGGGTAGGGTCTGTGACTGACCTAGGGCAGTTTAGGTTGGCCAAGTACGTTGCGGCTTGGTTCTTTTAGTGCCCTGTGCGGCAATATCGAAGACAAAGGTTCCCGTGCTGCGTCAATGTGGGATTGCAACGCAGCTTCGCGCGCATGTTTCGCCGTTTCTGCCGCCGAACAGTCAGCCGCTGAACAGTCAATTGGCTAGGAAGGCGGCGATCAATCTGCAGGCTGACTATCGTCAG
The DNA here is from genome assembly GCA_049670525.1 of Thiohalocapsa sp. Lineage (GTDB taxonomy): Bacteria > Pseudomonadota > Gammaproteobacteria > Chromatiales > Chromatiaceae > Thiohalocapsa. The sequence continues at coordinate 8,088 of JBATTL010000614.1, forward strand.
CAACGCTGCTGACGGCCTTCCCTTCCGCAAGCCCAAGGAAGCCGCGGGTGATGACCTGCTCACCGGCGTTAAGGCCCGACAGCATTTCGATGTTGTCGCTGATGCGCAGGCCGCTCTCGACCGGGCGCTTCGCGGCCTTGCCGTCGGTGTCGACTATCCATACGAACTGGCCGTCGCGATCCTGGCGCAGGGCGCGGAACGGGATCAGCAGGCGCGGGACGGCGGTGGTCGTGAGCTCGGCGCGGATGAACTGGCCGGCACGGGCGCCTTCCGGGATTTGCTCGAAACGGACTTCGACCTTGGCCTGGCGGCTGGTCTCGGATAGCGTCGGATGGATGCGCAGAATGCTGCCGGGAAAGCGCCGGCCCGCGAGGGCATCGATGCGGATTGCGACCCGGTCGCCAACGGCGACGTGCGGTAACACGAGCTCCGAGACGTAGGCCTCCGCGATCATTGATGCCGGGTCCGCCAGAGTCAGCAGGTGGGTGTTCTTGGTGACGAAGTCACCCGGTTCCACCAGGCGTTCCGTGATGACCCCGGCGAACGGGGCGCGGATGCGGGTGTAGTCCAGTCGCGTTCGCAGGATGCGCAGCTCGGCCTCGGCCACGGCCAGCGCGGTGCGTGCCTGGGCCACCTCATCGTCGGATGCCGCACCGCGCTTGACCAGGCCTTCGAGCCGCTCGACGTCCAGCACCTCCTGGGCCCGGGTGGCGACCGCCTTGTCCAGCTCGGCGCCTAGCAAGTCGTCTTCGAGGCGGACCAGGATTTGATCCGACTTGACCGGGTCGCCCTCGAAGACATCCAACCCGGTGATTCGGCCCTCTTCCTGGCTGAAGAGGCGTACGATGCGCCGCAGCCGCAGCGTGCCGGGGCGCTCGTAGCTGGCGGAGACCGGCGCGCGTTGGGTGGTGATCGTGGCGACCAGGTGCGCGTT
>JBATTL010000615.1:0-3207 GCA_049670525.1 Thiohalocapsa sp.
CCTAAGCAAACGCCACTTCCCGACGGTCAATATGAAGCCGGAACTGGTCGGCACGGGCGGAAACCATTGGTGGAAAAGGGCCGGATGGTTGTGTATATCCACCGGCCTTGAACCAAGAGTTGCACCCCAGGCGCGCCGGGTCACGCGTGCTGGGCGGTTTAACCTTCCTGAGGCAGGAGGCAGCACTGTAGGTCCTTTTCTGCGGGAATCCAGCGGCGACGGCAGTTGCTCGACAGCCAAACAACGCCATGGGCAATGCGCCTCGAAGAGCGGGTATATTTTTTGCATCCGGCTTTTCTGGTGCGCTACTATCGATGTACAGGCTTGGGCGCTGCCGCGAACTCTAACTAGGACTAACCAACCGAGGAAACAGACGATGAAAACGGGCCTTAGAACTGCGGCTATCGGAAGTGCCGCTATCGGATTGTTGCTTGGCTTAACGGCGTGCGGGAGCACGTCTTCCGGCACCACGACCGGTGCACTAGGCGGTGCAGCCACGGGCGCGGCTATCGGCTCCCTAAGCGGCGATGCCGGCAAGGGTGCACTCATCGGCGGCGCGGCGGGTGCGCTGGGTGGCGCGATCTATGACGCCAACGAGAAGAATAAGTAACGCGAGGCTTTCGAGTATCGCGACCGTATCTACTCCGCAGGCGGGCAAGACCGTTTCTTGTCTCGCCATTGCGCGGCGACGCGTTGAGTCACGCTAACATGCTCGCCTGCTGTGTCGCGCTGCTGTGTCTTGGTAAGAGCGATTTCGAGGCCATCAATGGGTTCCGGAAGGGTCGAGATTGTCGGTGAGAAAAGTCGACGCGCTTTCGAAACCACCAACCCTTCGCAGTGACCGGGGCTTGGCGTTGCCGGCAGCGCCGTTTTGCGCATACGTCGGGCTACAGACCGCCGCGCCCGGTATCACGCACGACACTGTGCACGAAACCGAGCTTGTCGATGACCGGCTGCGACAGGACGAAGGGGTAGAGATCGGTTTGCCCCATGCTGCGGTTAATACTGTTCAGAGCGAATGTCAGCGGCAGCCAGTGCTCGATGATCGGCTCGAAGTCGCCGATGGCGTAGGGATCGAAATCGGGGTCTGAGCGCTGCACGCTGCCATCGGGCATGCGTCGCTCAACAGCAATGCCAAAGTGCTCGCCGGTTTCCAATGTGTCCACGATATGCAGATAGTGCGCCCAGGTCTCGGCCCAGTCCTCCCATGGATGGCTTGAGGCATAAGTGCTGATATAGCTGTCTTGCCAATCCGCCGGCGCACCAGTCGCATAGTGCGCGTCCAAGGCCTGGCCATAGTCGACGCGCTCGTCGCCGAATTGCAACCGGAAGTCCTCGAGGCGCCGGCCGTCGCGAATCAGCAGGTCCCAGTAATAGTGTCCAATCTCGTGGCGGAAGTGCCCGAGCAGCGTGCGGTACTTCTCGTCCATGTCCAAGCGTATACGCTCGCGTATTGACGGATCCGCCTCGTCAGTATTGAGTGTAATAAGCCCGTTGGCATGGCCGGTCACGACGGGCTCACCTGGTGGTGCATCCTGACTCGACAGAAGCGCGAAACCGAGCCCACCGCGAGGATCTTCCGCCTTGCTGCGCACTGGCAGACCCAGGCGCAGCAAACCGTAGGCGAGCCGGCGTTTACCACGTTCGATGCGGAACCATTTGTCCAGGTTTCCGGGGCTGGCCAGATTCGGGATGATCTGATTCAGCCGACACACGGCGCAATTGGTGTCACCGCCGTCCGCAGGCACCATCCAGTTGCAGACATCGTGCAGCGCGTAGTTTCCGCACTTGCGATACGCCTGCGGCGTTCGACGTGCGGCGACCGTAGCAAGACCAGCCGGCATCGGCTCCAGGTGACAATCGCCGACCGCAGTACCATCGCGACTCGCACCGTGACCCACCGACGCATCGGGGCCGCCGCGGGGCTCCCGCCAGAGGCCGTCCTCACCCTCCACCAGTGCCGCGAGACGCATGTTGTCAGGCAGAAACCCCAGCGTCGTACCGCAATGGGTGCAAACGGTGTTCTCGAAATAGACGGGCTTGTGACACACGCCACAGCTGAAGGTCTTCATCGGCTCTCTTCAAGGATTGACCAGTTAATGATGCGACGGCTCGGAGCCAGTCTCATGAAGAGTTATTGTCGTTTCTGGTGTACGTCGCCCTTCAAGGCTCTGCCGTACACCGAAAACGACAATAACTCCGAAATCTTCGACGCCATCGACGAGGCCGTAGTGTGGGATTTCGTCGAGGCGCAGCCGCTTCACGCAAGCCGTTAGAAACGCCAGCGGCAGTGCGCGATCCGGGGCGCGGGCTGAAACCACGCCTCGGATCGCGCCTAAGGGATCGCGCTCGAGTGCCGGGGGCGCCTACCGCTGGGCGCGGGCCGTGGCCCAATAGCGCCCCATGCGCTTGCAAAAGGCCTTGGGTTTCTCGGCATAGACGCGACGGCCGAGCCAGTACGCCTGGTCGCGAAGCTGGCTGCTGCGCTGGCGCACCAGCGCCCTGAGCATGACCACGCGATCCTTGTCGACCCCCTCGGTCAACGCCTGACGCAACACCTGCTCCAATACGGCGAGATCATGGTCGTCGCCAACCAGGTCGCTGAGGGCCTTCACGTCGCTGCGCATCGGCTTGAGCAGCTCAGGCCAGGCCGCACGCAACAAACGCAGTTGATAGCGCAGGTATTTGGTCCGTTTGCGCCAGTCGTGGAAGCGCTCGATGCCGGGTCTGTCGTAGGAGGCACGCATCGCCTTGCGGCCGCGTCGGTAAGTCTTGGCGAGTCCGGGACCGAGCAGTTTAAAGCCGCCATCCGCCTTCGTCGGGTCACCTGCCGGAATCTTCCAGTCCGCTACCCGCCCACGCGCTTCGCGCATCCGCTCTGCGAAGTCGTCGAGTCGTGCGTCGAGGTCGGTCACGTTCTCGGCAAGGTGCTGTTTGTAGATCGTCAGCGCTCGGCGCACCGGCGCCAGTGTCTGGCGATCGACCTGGTCGTGGAAGGCGTCGAGTAGCGCATCGTAGGACTCCAGCGCCGCTTCCGCGTCACGGATACCCGACAAGGACGCGGCAGCGTCGCGGAAGTGCTCTTTCTCCACTCGATAGAGCTTCGGCGCCGGCGGGCGGATGAGCCGAAGCAGGCCACGCACGCGCTTGCAGTTCTTGCGCACCTCGTGCACGGCCTCATGGCGGTCGCGATCGGCTGCCTCGACG
>JBATTL010000616.1:0-2287 GCA_049670525.1 Thiohalocapsa sp.
TACCAATCCACCGCGTGACCGATGACCTCGGCTGTCTCGACGACGGCGTTCTCGGTCTATACTGCCACGCGAAAGACGGTCAGACTCCTTGTCGGTCCGCAGCCCTGACGGAAGACTAGCTGTCGCGTCTCGATGAGGAACGAGTGTCAGCCGCCCGGCGGTCCAGCCAAGCGGTCGCGGCCACGCGAAACTCCCGAATCTCCTCGATCAGGACCGATGCATCGGCGGCGATCAGGCCCGACTCTGGCAAGTAGTCCGTGTGCTAGCGCTCTTGGAAGGCAGAGACCAGCATTCGGTACAAACGGGGACGCCTCAGGGACAGATCTAGATTTTCCCCTGGCGGGAGAGCGGTTCGGAAGCCTCAAGCATCGTCATCCCCGCTGGCCTCTTGCAAGATCGCAGGGATGTCTCAACCGCCGTGCAGGATGCGCAGCATATCGATCCGATCCGAGAACTCGCTGGACTCGGCGACCTGTTGGTTAACGAAGTCGCGCAGGTCGTCCGGTAGGGAGATGCTCATCCTGGCCGTGCTGTGCGCGCTGGATTGGCAAAGGTTGCCCGACTTCTAGCGCTACTGTCGCTGACAGTGCGGGGCAGGTCATTGTCGTGTCCTTTGCAACGCGATTTGTCGACGATGCAACGGCGGCTAGGTAAAGGCTTGCGGACTGCAAACAAGGAGCGACAGAAATCTTGACGCCGACGCTGGTTTAGGGAGGGCGCCGGTCTCGCGCATCAGATCTTGGATCCTGTCTGCTGGCTTCGCGTAGCGGGTGGCATTGGGGCGGATCCGATCGGAATCGCGGTTGGGGGATGACCAGATCAGGTTCCGGATCGACGCACCGCGGAAGGCGCTGGGTGTTGAACAGAATCCAGTGCGCCTCGGCGAGTCGGCGGCGCGAATTGCCCGCGGCGAGGCATCCAGAGCTCAAGGCCAGAGCTTGAGCGCCGCGACGATCAGTGCTCCCACGCTGACGGTCAGACCGAAGGACCAGAACATGAAGCGGTCAATGCGCCGCGTCAGCTCCTCGAAGCGCTTGTCGACGGCATTGAAGCGCTTGTCCATCTGCTGTTGCATCGCCTCGAAGCGCTTATCGACAGCATCGAAGCGCTTGTCGACGGCCTCGAAGCGCTTGTCCATCTCCACCAGGATGGTCTTGATCAACTCGCGCTGGTGCTTGAGCTCTTCCTCCACACGAACCATGCGCTCGCGCAGCTCGATCTCATAGACCGCCGGCGGCTTGCCCAGGGACTGCTCGGCAAGCCACTCGCCCAGGTGGTCTTTGATGAACTGAATGTCTTCTTCGGCTAGGCTCATGGCGGAAACATTGGCGTTGAACGCGTTAGCGGATTATATACGCGCCGCCCGCGGATTTTTCGATCCGTGGCGCGCCCTTCGCACGCCGGTGCCTCGCTGTCGCTCCTCGTCGCAGAGCCCGCTGCGATTCGTCGCGGCGTTTTGCCCCGATGCACGATGGACGCACTCCATAACCGTAACGCCCACGCGCGACCGGCATATCAAGGGCCGCGGCGGATGCGGAGAAGGCTCGCGCGTGCCGCTGACCCATTGATTTCGGACGCTGTCGTTGATCAGCGCGGACAAGGATGCCCGCGTCGCGGCTTTCGGAGATTATCGGTGTGAAGTCAGGAGAAGGTTGGCCCACGATCGGAAGCGACGTTTGCGTAGCGTCGGCTAAAACGTCGCTGCAGCGAAGCGTCGACCGCGGGCTTGTAGACCCTGTGATTGACCCCGAATATACCGATCTGTGGAAGCCGAGGCATTTCGGGCGGTGGAAGCCAACACCGAGTTCTCAATTGGATCAGGGTCTTAACGGAGGACCGTATCAATGCGGACAGACCAGTTTTTCTTGTATTTGGCGCTGGCGCTTATCTTGATCGCAAACGGGGCACGCGCAGCGGATTCAATGGTCGTCGTCAAGGCGGAGCCTGACGAATGCTACAACGGTGTCGGTGAGCCGTTTCTCGAGAAAGACGGCGAATGCCCTGCAGGCACCGTGGAAAAGCGCAACCAAACCTACGGATGGGCCCTCACCGGTTCTGGTCCCGATCTTTGGGTTGGCACCGGCGCCAACGTGTCCTGCCTGGGTGCAACGGCCGGGGCGATCTTTTCCGGTGAGATCCCTTCGTTCGAAGTGGTTCCGAACTGTCTCGCCTCTCCTGCCCCATGCCTACTCGTTTGCGAGGGTCCGAACAGCGAGTTCCTCTTCGCCCAGTTTCCAAACTTGGCGCCGCTGATCGACCGCATCGGTGGCTCGTTGATCGGTGTGAT
>JBATTL010000617.1:0-7589 GCA_049670525.1 Thiohalocapsa sp.
ACCTGGTGCAGACCGCCATCCTCAAGCGCCTGGTGGAGCCCTTCATCCTGCGCCGGGTCAAGACCGACAAGTCCATCATCGCCGACCTTCCGGACAAGCTTGAGGCCATCGCCTACTGCAATCTCAGCCGCGAGCAGGCGGCGCTGTATGAGTCGGTGGTGCGCGACGTCGAACAGCAGTTGGAGGAGAAGTCCGGCATCGAACGCCAGGGCCTGATGCTCTCCACACTGATGCGCCTAAAGCAAATCTGCAACCATCCAGCGCAGTTCCTGCAGGACGGCAGCGCATTCACCGCCATGCGCTCACACAAGCTCGAACGCCTACAGGCGATGCTCGAAGAGGTGATGGCCGAGGGCGACAGCGTGCTGATTTTTTCGCAGTTCACCGAGATCGGCGAGCAACTCGAACGCACCCTGCGCCGCGACAGCCACTACAACACCCACTATCTGCACGGCGGCACCTCACGCACCCGGCGCGAGCAAATGATCGACGCCTTTCAAGACCCGGACGGCGAGCCGTCGGTGTTCGTGCTGTCACTGAAAGCCGGCGGCGTCGGCATCACGCTGACGAAGGCGAACCATGTGTTCCACTTCGACCGTTGGTGGAATCCCGCCGTCGAAGACCAGGCGAGTGATCGCGCCTACCGCATCGGCCAGCAAAAGACCGTGTTCGTGCACAAATTCGTCACCATCGGCACGCTCGAGGAACGCATCGACGCGATGATTCAAGACAAGAAGGCCCTGGCCGGCGCCATCATCGGCAACGACGAGTCCTGGCTGACCCAGCTCGACAACGACCGCTTTAAAGACCTGATCCGGCTCAATCGCGAGGCGGTGATGGGCTGATGGCCGAGTTGATGGCCCAGTTGATGCGCGGGCGGGCCAAACGGAGATCAAGACCATGAGCAACCCGGGCAGAACCTGGTGGGGCATCCGCTTCCTTGATGCGTTGGAAGGCTTCACTGACAGCGGCCGTCTCCAACGCGGGCGCGGCTACTGCAGCGACAGTCGCATCCTCGACTTCGCCATCACTGACGGCCTGGTCACGGCCACGGTGCGCGGCAACGTCAACCCCTACTACGGTGTCTACAAAGAGCCCAAGTACCAGACCCGCATCCAGATGACCCCGCTGGCGAAGCGCGACTGGGCCCGCGCCATAGACCACATCGGCAACCGAGCCGACCTCGTCGCGCGATTGTTGATGAACGAGATGCCGGACGACATCGAGTCGGCGTTTGTTAGCAACGGGGCCGGCAACGGCACTGGCAAGGCGCACGTCACGACGCAATCACTGCTGCCCCTCAATCGCCAAGACTTCAAACTCACCGACTGCTCCTGCCCCGACTACGCCAACCCCTGCAAGCACATCGCCGGCGTCTACTATCGCCTCGCACGCCAACTCGACCACGACCCCTTCCTGCTGTTCGAACTGCGCGGTCTCAGCCGAGAGCATCTGCGCGCCACCTTGAGCAAAACCGCGCTCGGCCACGCCCTGCAAGGGCTGACCGACACCGGCACCCCGGAACCTCTCGCCACCGACAGCTACTTCACCCGCCCCCAGACCACGCCCACATCGCCCGACTACCAAGCCTTCTGGCACGGCACCAAGCGCCTACCGTGCGAACTCCCAGCTATGCGCGCCGCCGAGCTCCCCGCGATCCTGATCCGCAAGGGCGGCGACTATCCGGCGTTCTGGGACAAAGACGCATCCTTCATCGCGCTGATGGAGGAGCTGTATCTGCGGATGCGGGAGAAGAACAAGACGTTGCTGTAAGGATTCGGTGCGTGCTGCAGCGCGATGGTAAACGGAGGATTACGGCGCAGCCCTGCGCTCACTCAGGGCGTTTTCGGTAGCAAGCGTCGGAATGATTCAGGCCCGCCGACGCAACTGAAGGTTGTTCGACGACTGCGGCATGTTCGAATTCCGTGGTGGCTCTTGGACGGGATTGACCGATGAGCGAACTTCTCACTGGCCAGGGGGTGGATTGAGAGGCGGGTTGATCAGTTCGAACGCAAAGCTGGCTGAGGCCTCACAAGTGAAAGTGCCCCTCCAATCTTCGAATGCCCATGAGTAGACTCTTTCTGAATTGCTGTCGATATTCTGAACGTACGGTAGTGTTGGCGGGAGCGTGCATGCCGGTACCGAGTGGTATTGCGCAGCGCAGCACGCTTGGTCTGCTGCGTCCGAGTTGATGCCATGTATCTTTTGGGCATAGGAGCATGAGCTGTAACAACCCGTATCGAGTCCACTGCTGTCGGGACTGATATTCTCGGTTGGGCACACGTCATTCAGCGTGGCGTGCGCGCTTTTAGGAAAAATCGCCATGGGCATATCGGCCTCATAGAGGACGAAATACGGTTTGCCACCCTCTGTATCAGCGATCGCGCAGACGGTATCCCGGTCCGGCACGAGGGACACGCCAACATTGAACCCGTTCACCAATGAAACATCGATAGTTGTTGGTCCCACTGTAAACTGATCCTGCTCGGGCCAAATCGTCGCTTCCAAGTTCGTGGCATAGACAAGGTTTGCTTTGTCTCTTCCAGTGTCGACCCACTCTCCGGGTTTCGTCTGATACGCGACGACTTGGGCAACTTCTGAGTTTAGGCCCTCCCAGAGATGCGAGGCGTTAATGACATAGGGTGAAGCCTGAGGAATGATCTTGGCGCCGCTGCATGCCTCATGCTCGAACGAGCTGTCCGTTTGGAGGCAGATTTTCGAGGCGGAAGTTGCGTTTACGAACGTCAAGGACCTGGCAGGCAGTGCATTGATATTGCTCGGACTTGGATCCGATCGACTTTCCGCATTTTGGAACATCGCGGCACTCATGGAAAAATGGGGCACATTTGCGGCGGCTGGCTGCGCAATTTGGCTGATGCCGACACAGGTTGTTTGGGTGGGGGCAAGTGACCCGTCATCCGCAATTGCCAGAATACAGCTCTGCCATTCGGTGTCGACTTCCTGCCAGAACTCAAAATACTGGGCCAGATTTTCGGTGAGCGAGAGGAAAATCCAGGTCGCGGGCGGTGTGCCTCCGGGTCCTCCGGACGATTTGGGCCAACGATGGACATTTGTTACGTGGCCGTAGTCGTCGAGCTGGGTTTTCGTTGAACAATCCGCGTCGTCGCATTTGTAAACATAGAGATCAGTACTCAATGTCACAGTGTTATTATTGATGGTAGTGACTTCGGGAAGTGTCGGAAAATCAACCACGGCCTTGGTAGACGCCATTGCGATGCCATGTGCCGCGGACAGTAAAACCACCAGCAAGCTAGAATATGAACCAGCCTTTGTTAAATAGTGGAATCTTTTGATCTGATGCATGCTTCATCGCTCCTGAATCGTAGTTTGATCTTGCCCGAGAAAGGAATACACGCAAGTCTTCCGTTTGGACTATGGGCGCCCATCTGAGTAAGACCATGCCGGTCTCGAAAGCTCATCGCTGCTAATCTGGGGCGGCGCAATGCCTTCCTCGCGCGCCCGAATTTAACGTGATTCCAGGGGTAGAACGCTCGACCAGGTCTCATTGCAGGTACTCTGCAATCAAGCGGTGAAGTCGCGGCGCCATGGGTGGACTGTGCAGAGCGTGGCGAAAGCCTGCGGGATGAACGGGCAAGCCAACGTGAAATCCAGGCCGGATCACGGTTCTTGCCTGGATTGCGCTGGTTTTAGTTAAAGCTTTTTCGCCGCTAGCCGCGGCCCCTCGCCTGTGCCGCGAGCCGATGCTGGCGCCGCAGGATCAGCGCACTGGGCATCGCGAGCGACACCGCGAGCCCGGCGGTCAAGACACCCAAGTAGTGGAACTCGCCGATCTGGGTGAGGCTCGAAGGCCGCACGAAGCCGAATCCGAACACCGCGACACAGCAGCCGAGGCCGATCAGGCAAGTGAGCGCGATCCCGATCTGTCCACCCGGGATCCTAAACGGCCGCGGCTGCGCGGCCCGCGAATAACGCAGCCGCCAGGCTGCCGCGAACAGCAGGATGTACATCAGCACGTAGAGCTGCACCAGCAGTGCGCTGAGCAGCCAGAACAGGGCCTGCACATCGGGGATCAGGGTGAAGAAGACGCAGATCGCCGATCCGGCTACGGCTTGCGCATAGAGCATCGGCGCCGCGGTTTTCTCCGAGCGCTTGCTCAAAGCTGCCGGCAGATAGCCGTCGCGCCCGGCGCGCGCCATTGAGATCGGGGTCCCCGCCATCCAGCCCGCGATCTCCCCCAACGAATCGAGCCAGAGTGCCACCGCGAAGAAGGCCGGAACCCAAACGAAGTCTGGCCGCTGCGCAAACGCCACTTGTACCGCCTGAACCAACCCCGCTGCAATGTTGAGCTCGTCAGCTGGTACCAGCACCGCGATCGACAACGCCACCGGCGCTAGCAGCGCAACGGTCAGCAGAATCGAGACCAGGGTTGCGCGCGGATAGGTCCGTTGCGGATCGACGATCTCGTTCGCGCGCGTTCCCATCAATTCGACACCGGCGAAGATCATGATGGTCGAGATCGCAAAGCTGAGATTGCCCGCATGCGTCAGATCGGGCACCAAGGTCGCCGTATCCATCGACAGATGGGACTCGCCCCCGCCCGTGACGGACACGACCGTCAGCACCACCAGCAGGATCCCGGGAAGGACCGTCCCGGCAAGCGAGCCAACGAGACCAAGCCAACCGGTGGCCGATAGGCCCCGGGCGCTCAGAAGCGTTGTCAACCAGATCGTCCCGATCACAATGGCGACGACGAACCAGGGGTTGGCGGCCAGCGCGCTCGCGCCGAAACCAATCGCCAGCATCGCTGCACTGCTGGTGAGGATCACAGTCCAGAAGATCAAATTCTGCTGCCACTGAAGCCAAGTTGCGAAGAAACCGGCGTTCTCGCCGAACGCCTCGCTCACCCAGAGGTAAACACCACCCTCACGCGGCCAAGCGGTGGCCAGCTCCGCCGCGACCAGACCGGCCGGGATCAGAAAGCCGAGCACCGCAAGTCCGAGATAGAACAGCGCCCCCAGCCCATAGGTCGCAAGCGGGGATAGGCCATGCAGTGTCGTGGTGATGCCGAACATCACCATTACGACCAGGAAGAAGCCCATTGGCCGTCGGGCCATCGGTGGGGACGGGCTGGTGAACGCCCTTGATTTGCTCGTTCTCATCGGCTGCAGCTCCTTAGGCTCAAGACCGGGGCCGATGCGGACGGGCCGGGCCGCGCTGGCTCCGGAACTTCTCGTCGGTCACCAGCGCGATCCGCTACGCTACGGCCAGGCGGCTCAGGCCCAGCCTGGTGTCTTCCCGATTGGCGCCTGCCGCAAGTCCCTCGAACCGATCGCCATGTTTCCTCCGCGGTCCTCGCGCCTCCGCATGGATGACGCTCTATTAGCGGCCGCGCGCTCGCGCGGCAATACGTTATCTCCTGGGCGGATCAGGACGCCAATAGCGGAGCAGCAGAAAGCCGGTCACCATGCCGCCGAGGTGGGCGAAGTGGGCAACGCCTTCTATGGTGCCTGTGACTCCGGCGAAGAGTTCAATCGCACCATAGCCGATGACGAACCATTTGGCCTTGATCGGAATTGGCGGAAACAGCAGTACCAGCTTGGTCTCAGGGAAGGTCAACCCGTAGGCGAGTAGCAGTCCGAATACCCCGCCCGAGGCGCCAAGTACAGGATAGGCCGGGCCTCCCTGCAATAGCGTGATCTCGGAGACGATGAGCTGTGTGAGGGCCGCGCCGATCACGCAGCTCAGGTAGTAGACGGCGAATCTGCGTTCTCCCCATCGATACTCGAGGCGCGTGCCGAAGAGCCAAAGCGCATACATGTTGAGCGCCAGGTGCAGTACGCCGCCATGCAGAAAGGCGTATGTGATGATCTGCCAAGGGCGGAACTGGGGAGGTCCCATTGCTGCATCCGCGGGCGTCACGAGGCCACTCGGCCACAACGCGAACCAGCTGATCAGATGGTCGGCGTAGACCAACTCGCCGAGAAACACCAGGCCGTTGATCAACAGCAGCGCTAGGACAACGGGAGTGAGCATCAAACCTCCATCGAATCGGCGTTCTCTGTAGTTCAGCGAACCTTGAGGGCGAGGCGCTGGCGCAACGGTTAGCTCTCGGTTCAAACGTTCTCGCCAACAATCGGCTAGCCGGGCATTGTATTCCGGTATGCCCGACAGGGTCTCGATCCGACCCTGTGCATTGGTGGAGCGCGGGTTCCAGGAATCACTCGGTCGTTGAGCAAGACGGCCGCGCCTGGACGCGGCGATGCGGCGGCACGTTCTTGCGATGGCAACAACACCCTCGCGCGAATGCGCTTGCGATCACGAGCAGGCCCCGTCAACCTGTCACCGTCCTGTTCGTCTGCTTGGGAGTTTGTCGATGACTCGTTTGCCGCGTCCCGTCTCGAAGATCTTGCCATCCGATGCGGCTTCGGCAGCGTCGCCCGGTCTGACCTGCTGCGCGGTGCTGCTGGCGGCGCAGTTGCTTTCGGGCTGCAGCAGCTTTCCCGGCTTTGACATGTTTGCGCAGGAGCCGCTGCGCACCGATCGTTTCATCCTTGCCCATGACGAAACCTCCGTGATCGGCGCAGTGCAATACGTCGTCGCTCGCGACGAGGATACACTGCCGGATTTCGCACGCCGCTATGGACTCGGCCACGACGAGATCATCGCCGCGAATCCCGCCGTCGATCCCTGGCTGCCGGGCTCGGGGACGCCGGTCGTCCTGCCGACGCAGTTCGTCTTGCCGGACGCGCCGCGCAAGGGCTTGGTGCTCAACCTCGCCACGCTGCGGCTTTTCTACTTCCCCGATCTGGAGGAAGGGCAGCCGCCTGTGGTGATTACCCACCCGATCGGTATCGGCCGCGAGGGCTGGCGGACACCGGTCGGTCGTATGCGCATTACTCAGAAGACCGAGAATCCATCCTGGAACGTACCCGCTTCCGTGCGTCGCGAACACGCCAGGCAGGGGGAGAAACTGCCGGCGGTGGTGCCGCCAGGTCCCGATAATCCATTGGGTGCGCATGCCATGCGACTAAGCCGGCCGAGCTATTTGCTGCACGGCACCAACAAGCCGTTTGGTGTTGGCATGCGCGTCAGCCACGGCTGCGTTCGGCTGTACCCTGAGGACATCGCAGAGCTCTTCCAGCAAGTGGACGTCGGTGCGTCGGTGCAGATCATCAACCAACCCTATCTCGCGGGCTGGCGAGACGGTGTGCTCTATCTGGAGGCCCATGCTCCGCTATCGGAGGACGCCAAGCGGTGGAAGGGTAGCCTGAAACCGATGGAGAGAGTGGTTAACGCAGCGGCCGGGGATGCCGCGGACATGGTCGACTGGGACCGGGCGCGCGTCGTCGCCGAGCAGCGGCTGGGGTTGCCGATACCCATTCTCACTAACAGTCCAGACGTGGATCAGGTCATCGCCCAAGCGAGGCGGGTGCCGCGCACGCCGGACTGGTAACAATGCCAACGCTGATATTCGGCGACTATCGCTGCCGCAGCGTCACCGCGGCCTTGGACGATTTCTGTCAACTTTCATACCCGCTGACTTGTCTTGTCACGCGCCTTCCGTGTCGAACCGCCGCGCGCATAGCCTGCTATGGGCGCGCCGGCCC
>JBATTL010000618.1:0-17766 GCA_049670525.1 Thiohalocapsa sp.
GTCCTGGGCCGCCGTCAGGGCGTTCCTAGAATCCTTCAACCGGTCGTAGAACGTGCCCTTTTCCGACAGCATATCAACGTTCCGCATCTTGAAATCCTTGAGCTTGCGTTCGGATTCGATCAGCCGACGCTCGTAGTCCTTGATCTCGCGCTGCAGAAACCGTTCCGCGGAATCCTGATCCTGCCGCGATGAGCCAAGATTGGATTCGACAAAGATCGTCAACATCGACTGCACGACTCGTTTTGCCAGCTCTGGCGACTGATCCTTGAAGCTGATCTGATAGATATTCCCCCCCGTCTGCTTCAATGACACACGCTTTTTCAGATCCTTGACGAGATCATCCATCTCTTCGGGGGTGTTGGCACGGAGATCCATGTCCGTCATTCGCGCCAACTTCTCCATGTTCTCGCGTCCGAACAGAATTCCCGTCATCATCCGCACCCGCTGACCATCGTTGGTCTGAATAGCGAGTCCTCGAAGCAGCGGTGTCAATACTGAATCAGTGTCGACGTAGACACGGGCATTTGACCGATACTCATCGGGCAGGGACGCCACATAGGCCCAACCGATGGGTGACACCAACGCAGCAATAATCAGCACGTACCAGCGATACCTCCAGATACCACTCAGAGAGAAAAGTGCGATTCGAATAATTTCTTGCATTGGTCGGACAGGTGCTTCAAGTCACTCCGTCGGACTTGATCGAGCTAGGCTGCGGCTAGAACCAGGACTCCGGAATCAAGAGGATGTCGCCGGGTTGCAGATCGACGTTCGCCGACAAGTCCGCTTCTTCGATCAAGTCACGCAGACGGACGGTATACTGCATCTGTTCACCATCTTCGAACCTCACCAGCACGGAGCGGTTGCCATTGGCAAACTCGGTGATCCCGCCAACGGCGATCATCAGATCAAGAAGCGTCATCCCGTCGCGGTACTGCAACGCCAAAGGCTCCGTTGCCTCGCCAAGTACACGAATCTGTTCGGGGAAAACGCCGACAAAACCCTGCACGATCACTGTCACCAGGGGGTCCCGAAGGAATACCGACAGCGCCTCTTCCAAGTCGCGGGCCAATTCCGTTGGCGTCTTGCCAGCAGCTGGGACATCTTCGAGCAGTGGTGCGGATATATAACCGTCCGGACGAACTGGCACCGTCGTACTGACCTCCGGATAACGCCAGACAAAAATCTCGACGCTGTCCCCTGGGCCCACTTTGTACTTGTGCGCATAGCGCAGTTGGTAGGTCGCTTCTGGCAGCGCCGGGTGCTTGGGCGTTGAACAACCGCCAGCCGTAACAACGAGCAACAGGGCGCAGACCAGGGGTAACCAGGCTTTCGACAAGACGAAATCTTCCGCGAGATACCGAACGACAAGGAAGCCCGGCGTGTTTGAGTTGGAGATCGCCGGCACAATGCGACGCGGCTAGGGCGCGGATTATGGCACAAGCCGGTCAAGTTTTTGACAACGACGTCAACATTTTCCGATCAAAACGCTATCGAAAAGTGTGCGCGGAACAAGCTCCCGAATCAGCAAGCGCCGATTGCCATCGGCCGCCGACGCCAACGGCATCAAGCCGCATCGGCGTAGCAAGTTCTATCTCGAGCCAACCAGATCCCGGATTCGCTGCGCCGCCTGCAACAACCGCTCCTGATCCGCCGTGTACGCAAACCGCAGCATGCGATCGGTCTGGTTCGAGCCGAAATCCAGTCCAGGCGTCACCGCAACACCAGCATGCTCAAGCAAGCGTTCTGCCAACAGAGCCGCATCACCGGCGCCACCGGGGACCGCCGCGTAGATATAGAAAGCACCTTCCGGTGTCGACGAGATTTGGAAACCGATCTCGCGCAGTGCTGCAAGCAACACATCCCGGCGCACCCGCAACCGATCGCGCCGCTGATCGAGCAACGTCCGTGTCTCCGGCGCGAAAGCGGCGAGCGCGGCGTACTGCGCAAGCGCGGGGGCGGCCAGGTAAAGATTCTGCGCCAAACGCTGCAGTGTCTGCGTAAATGCCGGTGGCGCCACCAGCCAACCGAGGCGCCAACCCGTCATACCGAAGTACTTGGAAAAGCTGTTGACGACAAACACATCGTCCTCGCCGCAGGACAACGCGGTATGGTCTTCGACGTCGTAGGTCAGCCCCTGGTAGATTTCATCAACGATCAGCGCCGCGCCGCGCGCACGCGTGTAAGCATGCAGACCATCGAGGGCCTTCCGCGACGCAACCGCCCCGGTTGGATTGGCCGGGGTGGCCAAGAGCACCGCCCGGGCACCCTCGCCCCAATGAGCATTCAACCGCGGAGTCGTCAATTGGTAATCGTCATCGGCCGATACCGGGACCGATACACACTGCCCGCCAATCAAGGAGACGAGATTGCAGTTGCACGGATAGCCAGGGTCCGTGGTGAGCACACGATCGCCAGCATCAATAATCGAGGCCAGAGCCAGTTGAAGCGCGCCGGAGCCACCCGGAGTCACGGTCACGCGGTCGGGGTCGACGTCGACGCCGTAACGCTGGTCGTAGTACCCGGCAATCGCCCGCCTGAGTTGCGGCAGCCCGGCGGCCGGTGTGTAACCTAGGGACTCCCCGGATAGGGCGTTACGAGCCGCCGACAGAACCGGACTTGGCGTGCCAAAATCGGGCTCACCAACTTCCATATGAATGACATCGCGCCCGGCGCCCTCGAGCGCTTTGGCGCGCTCCAAGATGCGCATCACGTAAAACGGGGAGACCCGCAACGCTCGTCGGGCAGGGTGCAACTGGGCGTCCGGCATATTTACGCAAGCGGAAAAACTTGCCGATGCAACGAACGCAGCAACTCGACATCGACACAACGGTGCCCAGCGAGATCACCGCTGACGGCGGTGGCCGGCTGATCGGGTTCGCCGAGACTATCCAGCACCAGTGCGGCGCCGGTGAAATCCTGACCGGCCGTATAAGAATTGACCGTGACTAAGAGCGCGCGAAGGCCCGCGCCGAGTGCTGAACGCACGCCGTTATCGGAATCCTCGACGGCAACGCAAGCAGCCGGCGGCAGCCCAAGTGACTTCAGCGCAAAATCGAAGATGTCCGGCGCCGGTTTCTTGTTCGGCACAATATCACCCGCTGCGACGACCTCGAACCAGTCCATTAGATTCGGCTCTGGCGCCGCCGAGAGCAACGCGCTGACATTCTCCGGCGTCGTCGTCGTCGCAATGGCGAGCCGCACCCCCGCGTTCCTGGCCTCGCGCAATAGACGCAGCACGCCCGTCCGCAGTGGAATAGCGCCAGCACGCATCATTTCGACATAGCGCTCGGTTTTGCGCCGGTGAAGATCCCGGATGAAGAGATCCTCGTCCTTTTCGGGGCTCGACCGGGATCGATGGAGGCGCAGATATTCACGAATGCGCTCCTTGCCGCCGGTCACACGCAGGAGTTCCCCATAGAGGGCCACCGACCATTCCCAGTCCAGACCGGCGTCAGCAAATGCTGCATTGAACGCGAGCCTGTGTCCGTCACGCTCCGTGTCGGCCAGGGTCCCGTCGACGTCAAATACGATAGCTTCGAGTTCCGGCACGTTCAGCATTGGCCCGAAATTGGATTGACAGGACGATGAGACTATCACAGCGAACGACTACTGCTCGCGAAAGCAAGACGCAATGGCACGAAGCTGCAGCCCGAGGTCCGCAACCCGTAGACCTGATCGGGACCGTCCAGGACCGACTAGACGCTGGCACGCGGTTGGCCGGCGCTATTGCAGCCCCCCAGGACATCTGGTAAAAACGCCGCCTTACCGCCGTTCGATCAGCGTGCTGACCCTGTAATTCCTAGCCAGCATATTGCCAGCGGCGCCCGGTAGCGAAACGACCCAGTGTCTTTGGGAGCAGAATGATGGCCGAGGCAGACAAGAAAGGCGCAAAAGCGTTCGGTTTCGAGCCCTACGAGGCGGGAAAGGACGAGGACTACATGAGCCCGGAGCAGGAGGAGCACTTTCGCGGCCTGCTGCTGGAATGGAAGCGGCAACTCATGGAGGAAGTCGACCGCACCGTCCATCATATGCAGGATGAGGCGACGAACTTTCCCGATCCCAACGACCGCGCCACCCAGGAATCCGAGTTCAGCCTCGAGCTTCGAACCCGCGACCGCGAACGCAAGCTGATCAAGAAGATCGACGAGGCCCTGTCGCGTATCGACGAGCGCGATTACGGATACTGCGAAGCCTGCGGAGTCGAGATCGGGGTGCGCAGGCTCGAGGCCCGCCCCACCGCAACCCTGTGTATCGACTGCAAGACGCTTGACGAGATTCGCGAGAAACAGCGCGGCTGACCTTCATCCCAACGCGACTGCGGCGTGTCGGGTTTCGAGCCTAGCGACACCCCGCGGGGGCGCTTCGCCCCTTCTCCGACCGGACCGCTCCACTTCGGCTCCCTGATCGCCGCAGTTGGCAGCTTCGCCGACGCGCGCTCACGGGACGGCGTTTGGTTGGTTCGTATGGAAGATCTGGATCGCGCGCGGGAGATCCCCGGCGCGGCGTGCGGCATCCTGCAAACGCTCGAGCGCTTCGGCATGGAGTGGGACGAGAGCGTCATTTACCAAAGCCATCGTACCGACGCATACGAACAAGCGTTGGGCAAGTTACGCCAGTGCGGGTTGACCTTTCCATGTGCCTGTTCGCGCCGGGAGATCGCCGCCCTCGGCCGGCCGGGTCCGGAGGGGCCGGTCTATCCGGGCACCTGTCGTCGTGGCATAACAACCCAGCGGCAGGCGCGGAGTGAGCGGCTGCGCGTCGGCATGGCCCGGATCGACATCAACGACCGCATCCACGGCGCCATCTCGCAAGACCTGATGGCGGAGGTCGGCGATTTCGTACTGCACCGGGCGGACGGGATATTCGCCTACCAACTCGCGGTCGTGGTCGACGACGCGATACAGGGGGTGAACAGCATCGTTCGCGGTGCAGACCTGCTGCTCTCCACACCCCGCCAAGTTTATCTGCAGCGGCTGCTTGGTCTTCCGCTGCCGACCTACGCACACCTGCCACTTATCGTCGACCATCAAGGCCGCAAGCTGTCAAAAAGTCTGGCCGCGGCGCCAGTCGACCCGACAGACCCGGTTCCATGCCTGCTGCGCGCTTGGCGCTTGCTCGGGCAGGCACCAATGCACGAGCCACCCGGCTCGGTGACCGAATTCTGGCGAGCGGCCCTGAGCGATTGGTGTATCGAGCGCGTTCCTCATTGCTTGGAACTGCCGCTGCCCTCGGGTTGATTGCCAGAAGTGGCTCAAGCGATTGGGATTCAACTTCGATCCCTGCCGTCACGAATGTTTCGCACGCCTTCGGCGCGGCCTTCGACAACTCGGAGCTGCTGGTCACAGTCGCGGTCGGCGACGGCGAGGCGGAGACAGATCCGCTGCCAACGTCCTGGCATTCGACCAAGTTCCTGAACCCGATACGCGTTGGCGCCGAACTGCCGATCCTTCGCCTGAACCCGGTGCGGGTCGCTACCTCGAAGACGAGGTTCGCGCGACACGCATGTCCCTGCTCGACGAAGAGGACGGACGCAAGGTCCGCATGGTGCATCTCGCCGCGGTTCGCAGCAACGCCATCAATGATGTGGCTGAATTGCAGACGGAACTGCTCAAGTCCATTATCATGCGCGACTGCGACGAGCTGTGGCCGAGAAAATTCCACAATGTGACCGATGATGTCACGCCGCGCTGTTTTATGGTGCTCAGCAACCCACCATTGGCCACGCTGATCACCTAAACCTCCGGCGACGACGGTTGGGCTCGGGAACTGTGTCAACCGCGCCAGTTCGAGACGCATGCCGAAGACCACGGACTCCAAGACAAATGGCGAGCGGTCAAGCTCGGCGCCAAACAGGACCTCGGCAACTGGCTTGGCATCCGCACCGGCTTAGCGCCGGACCCGCAGACGCTGTTCGACGTGCAGGCCAAGCGCATCCAAGAGTACAAGCGTCAGCACCTGAACCTGTTGCATATCGTCTGGTTCTTCGAGCAGATCAAACAGAATGCGAAGACCGAGCTGACGCCGCGCACCTTCATCTTCGGCGGTAAGGCCGCGCGGGGTTTCTTCATGGCCAGACTGATCAAAAGATTGGCCAATGCGATCGGCGAGGTGATCAACCACCACCCGCAGGTCAACGGCCTTCCGTGGATGGTGTTTATGCCCGACTTCAACGAGAAGAACGGCCAACGCCGGTATCCAGCGGCAGACCTGTCGGAGCAGATCTCCAGGGCCGGCAAGGAGCCATCGGGCACCGGCAACATGAAGCTCCCGATGAACGGAGCATTGTCCATCGGCACCCTGGATGGCGCCAACGTTAAGATCCGAGACGAAGTGGGCCACGACAATCCCTTTTTGTTTGGATTCACCGCGGCCGAGGTGCGGCAGTGTCAAGCAGAGGGCTATCACCCGAGGGATCTGTACGATCGCGACGCGGAATTGCGCTCGGTGATCGATCTGACTCAACACCGCGCGCATGGGCAAATTCTCCTCGGACCGCTCCATCGGGAACTATGCCCGAGAGATCTGGGAGGTAGAGCCCGCACGCATCGATTAATGAGGTGATTGGACCAGATTCTGACCGCACTGAAGATCAACTAGAGACTACACAGGCACAGCGTCGCCGAGACGTTTCGCCGGATAGTAGCTTAGGTGAACTTCGCCTGAACGCGCCGCCGAGCGACGGCCTTGACTCCACGGCGCATCATCGACTGAGAGACCACTGACATGAAACTCGCCATAACTGTCGGCTTGATCACCTTTCTCATTCTCGCCGGCTGCACCCAGGAGACCCAGAACAAGATCGGGCGCTCTATCCAGAATTGGACCGGCGCCAACGGCGTGTTGGAGGTCTATGCCGGCGACAAATTGGTCCGCCGCTTCATCAAAATCGACAAACTCTCGACGGCAGCCGCCACCCAAGGCGCCGGCGCGCGCCCCTATCGTTTTGGTTACGGCGTACTGGACAGTAATCAGAACGGCACGCACGATAGCGGCGAGCGCAAAGTGTACTTCGAGATCAGCGACTATTCCACGAACTACGTCTTCTACGGCGACCCCGGAAGCTGATCCCATACCGTCGCAATCATTCGGGCATGGGGTCGAAGTCGAGTTCCTCCGATTGCCCAAAGCCGTGGCTATTGTCGATCAGCCGGATCCGTGCGGGCGTGAGTCGGTATAAGCTCGCTTGGCGCAGACGGTCGGCGATGGCGACTTCTTGGTCGTTCCGGGGTTTCTGGTAGAGCCTTCGAATTTCTGGAAACTTGGACAAATAACAGTCCAGCGCCGCCGCACGGGCAGCCCCACCGACAATGACCACCGGCCCTTCGAGCTGCACGCCACGGATATCCCCCCAGCTCTTGCAGTCTGGATGCACGGCAGCAGCGGCCCGCCCGCACTGCGCCAGATCCCTACCGTGACGGGTACGCGGATCCGACACGAAATACAGCTTCAACGATTCATCGCTGGCAAAGAAGACAGCCGCCGCCCAGGGTCCGGCATCGCCGCAGGTGGCAAGCGTCAGTGTACTTTGGGCTAACAACAGATCGCGGATCGCTGACGTTGTTGCAGCAGATCGATCAGTCACGCTCGCCGAGAGCCGCCATACGCGGCCGGGGGCCCTGCCAACGCTCAACTAACCCGCTGTCGACACCAAACAGGTCCAGAATGCGCCCGACGGTATGATTGATGATGTCGTCGACGCTTCGCGGGCGCGTGTAGAACGCTGGCACTGGAGGCAGCAGTACCGCGCCGATCTCCGCCGCGGAAGTCAATGTCCGCATATGCCCCAGATGCAGCGGCGACTCACGTGGCACCAGCACGAGCTTGCGGCACTCCTTAAGCACCACGTCGGCGGCTCGAACCATGAGGTCGTCCGAAAACGAGTGCACGACGCCCGACAATGTCTTCATCGAGCAGGGCGCGATCACCATCCCGCCGGTGAGGAAGGAACCGCTCGCGATGGCGGCTGCAAGATTGCGGTTGTCATAGACAACGTCTGCGAGCGATTCCACATCTCGAACCTGCCAGTCTGTCTCGAGCACAATGTTCAGTTTCGCTGCCTTGCTCAAGACCAGATGGGTCTCGATGTCATCCTGGCACCGCAAGACCTCGAGTAAGCGGATACCATAGACGGCGCCGCTGGAGCCGGAAATCCCAACAATCAAACGCATGCTTATGCCTCGGGGCGACCGCCAACGGTGCAGTTGTAACTCGATACATGCGCCCGACCGGCGCTAACGCCAAGCCGAGCAAACCGGCTATCTCCAGCTTTACGCAAAGGCGTGGATTGGACGAAAGCGATGAACGATGGCAAACGCAATTGCGATTGATTATCATACCATTCGTCATATAACCGTAACGTTTCAGCTATGGAACTGTCAGAGGCCATTCGCCAGCTGATCCCGCTACAGGTCTGTATCCCGAACCCTCGGCAGCCTTTAGAGCTGGTGCCGCACTTCGCGGCCGAAGTGTTCGTGGTCGAGACTGCGCGCAGCCGTGCTGTCGTCTGGCTAGACGCGTTCTGGTGCGAACAGTCAGATGCCGCCGTTTGCCATATCGCGTATGCAGATCCGCGCAGACAAAACGACGCGGATCGATGGGTGGACAACGATCCCCGCTTCGGGCCCAAGTGTCTGGCCTACCAGAAGCCGGTGATACTGGAAAGGCTCGACCCGCGGTCCTCCGCCTGGACGGTCTTCAGGTCCTGGCAGAGCTGGCGTACGGTGAAAGGCGGCGCCTGTAGCAGGCGCGAGGCGTGGAAACGAGCAAAGCAGGACTTCGCCGAGATTGCCGAATCGCCGATATTTTGAGTCAGAACCTATCGGCGATACTGATCGCCGGCTGCGTTCCCACGCACGGGCCACGCGTCAACATCAATCGAGCACATGCTCTTTCTCAGCTTCCTGTTTGAGCAGACTTGCAAACCGCTTCACCAGTTTCGGTCGAGCCAGCATCATCTTCAGTGTGCGCTTTCGGGCGTGCTTGGCCAACGTCGAAGGGTCGAAATAGGCCTTAGCGTTCTCCACGGACAGCACGAAGGGCGGCTTTCCGTCGCGCGCCAACATCCAGCTCATAAGCAGTGCGCCGGTTCGATGGTTGCCCTCGATAAAGAGCTGCGGCTGGCTCAGGATATGGATATAGGCACCAGCGGCGCGGCGCCAGACCGGCTCATGCCTCGATGCGCGCACCCAATCGACCAGAGCTTCGATATCACCGTCGCTCTTCGCATAAAACCGCTCATGAGTGGCCGCAACCAACTGGGCGCATTCATCGCTTAGTTGGTGCTCGACGCCGCAGAGCACGAGGACATTGAGCTTTAGAACAAGCCCGGAGTTTCCAGGTGCATACAGATCAATACCGGCGTCCAGCAGTGTATCGACCTCCCGATAACCCGCCATCAAACGACGTAGAACCGCATCGCTGAGCCAATCTCGTGGCACCGATAGGCTTTGATTAATAATAGCGAAATCCGCCTGCACCGCGCGCAACGAATTCTCGATGGCGTTCAGGTTTAAGCGTCTGACCTTCATGCAAGCTGCGGCTCCCGCGGGGTCGGCAGGACGATTGCCGGATTCATCACGCGCCGCTCTCGAGCCGGCGTTACTTGTTGATACGGACTGACCTTAGCCGCAAAATCTGGGACGGACTGACTCTGACGGACGGCGCTCTTGGCGGGTGCAGGGCCGCAGACCGCGTCGCGGGAAATGAGACGCCCGGAGACCGACGACAGGCCGAAACCCGACGTCAACGAATAGACTCGACCTTGCGCTTGGCCAACTCGATCATCCGCTCCGGCAACTGGATATAGCCCATCTCCTCGGCGATTGGCTGGCCTTGCGTCAGCGCCCAAATCACGCCGTCCTTTAAAGCGGTGCCTTTAGCTGCTTCCGGGTAGCTGCCATAGAGCAGGAGCCAAGTATAGCTGACGATCGGATAGGCGCCAGCACCTGGGGGGTCCGGGACGAACACGCGTAGATCGTCGGGAATTTCCTCGGCGGAAGCGAGGGCCGCAGTGCCGGCGTCGGGCGCTGGAGAGACGAACTCACCGGCCCTGTTTTCAAGAATGGCGATCGGGAGCCCAAGCCGTTGGGCAAACTCGTACTCCATGTAGCCGATGCTCCCTTGGCTGACCTTGACCCGCTGAGCCACCCCTTCGTTGTAATTCACTTCCATGCTATGACCGGGCCAGTCGATGCGCTTGCTGGTACCCGGACCCTCGGTGCGCCACCACTCGCTAGCCGCACTCAGGTGGTTCGTGAGAACGAATGTCGTGCCGCTGCTGTCTCGACGTACGACCGGGGTGAGCGTCTTGTTCGGCAATACCACGCCGGGATTGGTGTCCTGGATACGCGGGTCGCTCCAGGAATCGATTTCGCCGTTGAAGATACCGACCACGGCCTCCCGCGAAAGCTGAAGTCCATCGAAACCGGGGAGATTGTAGGCGAGCACGACCATTCCGGCTGTCATCGGAACGAGCACCGCACCACGGTTGCCGACCTCGGCCAGATCGTCGTCAGACATAGCCGCATCGCTTGCACCGAAGTCGACATCCTGTGCCAGGAATCGCTTGATGCCGGCTCCGCTACCGATACCCTCATAGGAGAAAACGACGTCAGGGTGGGTGTCGCTGTAGGCACCGATCCATCGCTCATAGAGCGGTTGTGGGAACGTGGCTCCGGCACCGCTGATCTGGATCTTGCCGGCGGCATCATCCGCGGATGCACTGTCTGCGGCTTGTTCGGTGCGCTCGGAGCAGGCCGCGAGTGAGAACGCCAACGCTGCAACGCCGGTCACCCGGCCAATTGCGTCTTTCATGGTCATGCCTAACCTCAACGTCTAGCATCTACGCAACGACAGCCGATCAACTGAATTCGCCCGCCACGTACTCCTTGGTGAGGGTCTGCTTGGGATCCTCGAACACCTGCTTGGTTGGGCCCATTTCCACGAGATAACCGGTACGCCCCCCCCTGGAAATATCGACCGAGAAAAAGGCGGTGGTGTCGCCGACGCGCGTTGCCTGCTGCATGTTGTGCGTCACCAGGGCAACTGTGAAGCGGTCCCTGAGTTCCAACATCAGCTCCTCAACCTGACGCGTTGCAATCGGGTCGAGGGCCGAGCAGGGTTCATCCATCAGAAGCACATCGGGGTCGGTGGCAATAGCCCTTGCGATGCACAGACGCTGTTGCTGACCACCGGATAGCGACAGGCCGCTATTCTTGAGTTTGTCCTTAACCTCCTTCCAGAGTGCCGCCCGCTCAAGCGCTTTTTGCACCTTCTCCTCATAGTTGCCCTTGAACTTATTCAGGCGTAAGCCGAAGGCGACGTTGTCAAAGATGCTCATCGAAAACGGGTTCGGCTGTTGGAACACCATGCCGATATAACGGCGCACGACCACCGGGTCGACTTTCGTCGCATAGATGTCCTGGCCGTGGTACATCACCGACCCCTCGAACCGGAACACGTTGATCAGGTCGTTCATGCGGTTCAGGCTGCGCAGCACGGTCGATTTGCCGCAGCCGGATGGCCCAATGAAAGCGGTGATCTTGTTCTTCTCGATTGGAACGGTGCTGTCACGCACGGCTAGGAAGTCGCCGTAGAAGATTTTCTCCACATTGCAGTCGATCACGGTGCCGCCTGCCGGCGTGAACGGGTCGGCCACGAATTGGGCTTCTGTTGCCGGGGTCATTGCTGGACACCTCGCTTGGATGAATTCGTTCGCATGTAGGTCGGTCATCGATCAGACCTTCGGCTGGCCGAACACCCGCGCCAGAATGTTAAACACGAGCACGATCAGCACCAGTACCAGTGACGCGGTCCACGCGAGTTCGATCTGATTCTCGAAGGGCATGCCGGAGAAGTTGTAGATCAGGATCGACAGCGACGCCGTCGGCTCCGCCAACTCGCTAAGGTAATAATTGCTGAACAGGGCTGTGAACAACAACGGCGCCGACTCTCCCGCCGCGCCGGCGATCGCCAACATGACGCCGGTCAGGATGCCGGGCAGCCCGGTTGGCAGCACTACCTTCCAGATCACCTGTGTGCGGGTACAGCCCATACCGTAGGCGGCGTCCTTCATCCGCTGAGGGACCTGCTTGATGGCTTCCTCGGCAGCCAGCACCACGGTCGGCAGCATCAGGACCGCCAGCGCCACACCACCGGCCAGTGCGGAGTAGCCGAAGCTGATCACCAAGACGGCATAGATGAAGACACCGGCCAATATCGACGGGAAGCCAGTCAATACCTTGGACAAAAAGCGCGACGTCACGGCAATCTTGCTGCCAGGGTCGAGCATGGCTAGGTAGATAGCCGCAAGAATACCAAAAGGGATGGTTATTGCGGCGGCAATTCCGACCATGACCAGGGTGCCGACGATGGCAGGCCCGATGCCGCCGCCCATCTCGAAACCCGCTGGCGGGAGTTCCGTCAACACTTCGACGAAATCGGCGCCAAACAGGCGCGTGCCACCACGGACCAACAACATATAGATGACCGAGAACAGCGGAATCGCGGCCAGAACCGCCGCGATCCAGGTCAACCCCGTGAGCAGATTGTTCTTGATCGCGCGGCCTTCGACCAGGCTGCGCTCCAGATTGGGACGGACGAACTCGTTATCGGCGTTCACGGAGAGATCAATCTCACTCATGCCTTACCCTCAAACTTGCGCATCGTGTACTGCTGGATACCGAGGCCGAGCACGTTGACGATGAAGGTAATAAGCAGCAACACCAAGGCGGCGTACATCAAGGCCTGGACCTCGATCGGTCCCGCCTCCGGGAAACTGGATGCGAGCAGCGAGGCCAACGTATTTGCCGGCGCAAACAATGAAAGGCTGATCTGGTTGCTATTTCCGATTAGCATCGCTAGAGCCATGGTTTCGCCCAACGCACGGCCAAAGCCCAACACAAGCGCGGCGAGGATGCCTGAAGACGCCGTCGGCAACATGACCTTGAGTATTGCTTCCCACTTCGTCGTACCCATTCCGTAGGCGGCCTCCTTGACCTTGTAGGGGATACGTCGGAAGGCGTCGACGGAAATCGCCGCGACGGTCGGTAAGATCATGATGGACAGCACTAGCGCCGCTGGCGCCATACCGGGACCGCTGAGATCCGTGCCGAACAACGGGAACCAGGAGAAATGCTGATGCAGCCACTCGGCGCCGGGGCGGATCATCGGAATGAGGACATAGATGCCCCACAGGCCGTAGACCACGGAAGGAATCGCGGCCAGCAGCTCGACGATAGTGCGAAAAACCATCGCCAGCCGGTGATGAATAAAATCCTGGGTGAGGAAGATGGCGATGGAGACGCCGAACAGTCCGCCGATCAACAACGCAAGCAGCGAACTGTAGAGCGTGCCCCAAATCTCCGGGAGCACGCCGAAGACCCCTTTGTTGACATCCCATGTCGTGCCGATCCAAAAGCCGAACCCGTGATCGAGCATCGCCGGCACAGCCTTCTTGCCAATCTCCCAGAGAATGAAGGCCACAAGCACAATAATCAGCAGCGCGCAGGCATAGGCAACGGACCTGAAAATCGAGTCGACGGTCAATTCGCCGGACGAAGGCGGGCGACTAATCGAGCCGGATGATTCAGCTCGTTCGAACGGGTTAAAGGCCATAGGTCAGTTCCTGCTAGTCCAAGACGGGGCCGACTGAGGCTCGAACCGAGCGGCAGCGGAGCTGGACCGAGCCCTTGCCGGGCCAAATCGCGCCGCGCCCGTATCTGGGCGTGGGACGGACCGCGAGTCTTGGCATCGAAAGCGAGCGCGTCAAAACGAAAAACCCGCTGGGTGCGACTGGAAATCCGATCCCAAGCCGCCCCGGCGTGACTTGAGTCTACTCGGACCTACTGCACGAACTCGGCCGCAGCCCGGACCTTTTGAATCACCTCGGGCGGAAGTGGAATGTAGCCGAGCGCATCCGCCTGTCCCTGAGCCTCTTCGCTGGTGCAGTATTCGACGAGTTTGCGTAAGGCAGCGGCCTTATCGTCGTCCTGCTCCCTATAGAGCAGCAACCAGGTCATGGTGGCTATCGGATAAGCATTCTCGCCGGCCGGATCCCAGACCCAGGCGATCAAGTTTGGCACATCACTGCCTGGCAGCGTGCCATCCGGGAACTCGGCACTGGCCAGCGCGGCTGCGCCAGATTCCGGCCCCGGCGCCACGAACGCACCGGACTTGTTCTCGAGCTTGGCCGTCGGCTGATTCGT
The DNA here is from genome assembly GCA_049670525.1 of Thiohalocapsa sp. GTDB lineage: Bacteria > Pseudomonadota > Gammaproteobacteria > Chromatiales > Chromatiaceae > Thiohalocapsa. The sequence continues at coordinate 14,208 of JBATTL010000618.1, forward strand.
GAGCTTTGCGTAACCGTACTCAATATAGCCGATCGATCCCGGAATCTGTTTGATCTGCGCCGTAACACCGTCGTTCTTCGGCGCCTTGATGAACTTGTCGCTGTCCGGCCAATTCGGCGCCTTGGCCTGTCCGACGTCGTTCTTGAACGCCTCGTCGATGTGGCTCAGGTGACCAGTAAAGACATAAGTGGTACCGGACGAGTCGGAGCGGACGACGACCGTGATGTCGTCATCGGGAAGATCAACACCGGGGTTGGCGTCAGCGATCTTGGGGTCGTTCCACTTGGTAATCTTGCCGAGGAAGATCTCCGGGTAAACCGCACGCGGCAACCTCAATTCTTCGACGCCATCCAGATTGTAGGCCAGCACGACCTCGCCCGCGGTCATCGGCAGCAACACGACACCCTGCTCTACCTGTGCCATCTCGTCGTCCTTCATGGCCGCGTCGGAGGCGGCAAAGTCGACTACCCCGTTGATCAGGTCATTGATACCCGCGCCACTTCCCTTGGCCTGGTAGTCGACACGGATGTCTTTATTCTGCTTTGAAAAATCCTTGAACCACTTGGCGTAGATCGGGAACGGGAAACTGGCGCCGGAGCCGTTCAGTTTGACGTCGGCCTGGGCGGCGGGTGCAAGTGCGAGGGCGGAGAGACAGCCCGCGATGGCTGCCGACTTGAAGACACTCGAATACATCATTGCTCTTGTTGTTCCTAACTGGTGGTGATTCTGGGGTGCTAGTTGATTCTGGAGTACGACACCAGAGATCTTGAGCGGAGTCCTATTGTGACAAGCCAAAAACAATCTAAGATGAACATTTTATTACAGTAATCTTGCCGCCACCTCGTCGCTTGTCGACAGTCGATTGCCGCCGTTGCGCCATGGGCAACGCTCTTTTGTAGCCATCGCGGTTCCGCCAGGCCTGTCGCGCCACGATATGGACCGGTACGACGAACGGAGCAAACAGAGCCGGACCCACAGAATGTGGCGCAACACAGAAACCTCCTACGGCCTTGTATCAATCCTTGTTCACTGGCTGGTTGCGGCCGCGGTCGTCGGACTCTTCTCCCTCGGGCTCTGGATGGTGGGATTGACCTACTACAGCGACTGGTATCGCACCGCTCCTGCCATCCACAAGGGCATCGGCGTACTGCTTTTCGGTACAGTTGTGCTCCGCCTGGGCTGGCGCTTACTGAGTACACGTCCCGCGCACTTGCCAAGCCACAGTGCATTGGAACGGCGCGCCGCTGGCGTCGCGCATGTCCTGCTTTACCTGCTGCTGTTCGCGGTGATGACCAGTGGCTATCTGATATCAACCGCCGATGGCCGCCCCATCGATGTGTTCGGTCTGATTCAGGTTCCGGCCAGCATTACCGGCCTGCCCGCACAGGCGGACACCGCCGGCGATGTACACTTCATCCTCGCGATCACGCTGGTTTCGCTAGCCGCTATCCACGCCCTTGCGGCATTGAAACACCATTTCGTCGACCGCGATCAAACCTTGATGCGGATGCTCGGGCGCCCGCCGCGAGACCAGATCTGATGCGCGCCCCATGGACCAACCAACCGATAGAGGTATGAGTAAATGCAGAAAGCCAACACGCGAATCGCGCTCACCCTGTGCAGCGCGCTGCTGTTGCCTGGAGTCGCGGCTGCCGAGGTCGAGAAATACGTGATCGATACGGAAGGCGCCCATGCCTTCGTCCAGTTTCGCATCAAGCACTTGGGATACAGCTGGCTGTACGGGCGGTTCAACGATTTCGGCGGCACCTTCAGCTATGACACCGAAGACCCAAACAACTCAGTCATTGAAGTGGACATCAAGACCGCGAGCTTGGACTCCAACCATGCCGAGCGGGACAAGCACCTGCGGGGCGAGGATTTTCTCGACGTCAGCAAGTATCCGGATGCCGGCTTCAAGAGCACCGGCTTCTCGATGAACGACGACGGCACGGGATCCCTGACCGGTGACTTCACCCTGCGCGGCACGACGAAGCCGGTCACCATTGAAGTCGAGGAGATCGGCACGGGGCCTGATCCCTGGGGCGGCTACCGCCGTGGCTTCCAGGGCTCGACGACCTTTGCACTGAAGGACTTCGGCATCGACTACGACCTCGGCCCTGCTTCACAGGAGATCGAAATCATTCTCTCCGTTGAGGGTATTCGCAAGGACGGCTGAGACCGCGGGCCGCGTCCACACAAGTTCGGGGATTTCGCTCGCGCAACTCGACACCGAGCGGCACTCGCGGACGCGGCCGATTTCAGCCAGCGTAGACGCGGACACTTGTGGACTCCGGAAGCGGCACGATCGGACTTGATTCACGCGTTTGCCATCGCAGACTGCTTCTTGGTCGATTGGCTACCACAGCAACGAATCGTTCGGGTGTAAATATTTCACAACCCTGGACAGACTGTCCGTGCAATGCTTATCCATGTTTCGTATGCGGATAAGCGACGTCAGTAAATCGAATCACGGGTCCATCCGGCGCCATCTTCGTTCGCGGATAGGCACAGAGCGGCTAAGCTTCGCGACGCTGAATTTAGCCAGAACGCCAACGCGAAGGACTCAATCAAGATTTCTGATCGATTAACGGCACTGGGAGAACGGCACTGGGAGAACGGCACTGGCAGCCATGATCAGGAGTCGTTACCCGCCCGCGAAACCTCGTGGCAAGCGGTCGGGCGCAGATATTCAATATCCCCTCCTCCACCTGTCCACGCGCTGACAGGGCAGTCGCCAATACAAACGCCAGGACGCGTTCGCGCCGCGAACCTCAGCGGCAGACCGCCCCTAAGAGGCGAACGGCTGTCTTCGGGCACCGACTCGAGAGCGGCCGAAAGCCAACGCACATCTGGAGGAACCCATGGGAAACGTCACCCACGTCCTGTTCGACAGCACCATCATCGTCGGCGCCCATTTTGCTGATCAAGCCGAGCGAGATGCCTGCCAGGCGGTCCTGTCATTGGCGGAGCAGGGACGGATCCGGGCGCATATCTGCGGGAATGCCCTCGGCCATGTCATCGAAGACCTTGCCCGCGTCCAGGGCAGCCGGTCGACGAACGACTGGCTCAAGAGTGCACGACGCTATATCGAGGTCGTCGCCACCAGTGCCGACATCCTGGATGCGGCAATGGACGACTCGCTGGAGAACAAGCGCATCTACTTCGATGACGCGATCACGATTCACACCGCCCGGCTGCATGGATTCCCGATGATCGTGACCTTGAACTGCGCGGACTTCGATTGGGCGACGACGGGGATCGCCCCGCCTGAGCACCTGCTTGCTCAGTTCCCCATATCGAGGCAAACGGCCACCGGCTGACCGGGTCAAGCCGGAGAAGACCCTGCCGCATCGTTTGTCCGCGCTGGCATCTGCCGCTGCGCGGCGGCGTCGCATGTGCCAGAATCGGAGGTCATTCCGAACAGCTCACCGCCGACCTACCCTGTCCATGCAGTCCGCTTCCGTATCAGCCGCTCCCGTATCGGCTAAGATCGAGATCTCGCCCGAGCCCGACCCGAATCACTCGCCGCTGCACCCGCCGCTTCCGCAGCGGCCAGGCG
>JBATTL010000619.1:0-1758 GCA_049670525.1 Thiohalocapsa sp.
GTACGGAAAAGGAACTCCCACGTTCAAGGCGCACTAAGCAGCACTCGATCCGGCCCGACGAGGGAACGTAACGGGCCGCAGAGCCAGACTAGTGTCCATTAACGGCCGTTAGCAACGTCGGCTCCGAAGATCGAGGTGCAGAGGCCAATGCCGCCTCCCGTCTCGCGTCCCCCGCAGGATCGACCTCCACCGGCGCGAGTGCTTCTGCTCTCGCCTCGCGAGTCTGCTCGATGCCGCGCACCGCGTCGTCGCGTTCGGTCAACTCACGGGAGCGGGATACTAGAAAGTCCACGAGGTGATTACGGATTGGGTAGTAGCCGGCGTCATGCACGATCGTGGTGCGATCTTTCGGGCGCTCGATGCTGACCTTGACAGACTCGGCCACGCGCGCGTGAGGACCGTTGGTCATCAGCAGAATGCGATCGGCAAGCAGGATGGTTTCATCCACATCGTGGGTGATCATGAACACCGTTTGGTGGGTTTCGGCGCAGATCTTGAGCAGTTCGTCCTGAATCGTGCCGCGCGTCAGTGCATCCAGTGCCCCGAACGGCTCGTCGAGCAATAGCAACTGCGGCTGGGTAGCGAAGGCACGGGCAATCGATACACGCTGGCGCATGCCACCGGATAGTTGAGCGGGCTTGCGATACTCTGCTCCGTCCTTGAGCCCGACCATGTGCAGGTATTCCAGGCTGTGTTCGCGCACCTTCTTGCCGCCCCACCCCGGAAAGCGCGATCTCACGCCGAACTCGACGTTGGCGAGCGCCGAGCGCCAAGGTAGCAGTGAGTAATTCTGGAACACGACGCCACGTTCCAACGACGGACCGCGGACCTCCTTGCCCGCCATGTAGACCTCACCGGCGCTTGGTGAGTCGAGACCCGCAAGGACGTTGAGGATCGTCGACTTACCGCAGCCTGAGTGGCCAATGATGCAGACGAATTCGCCTTTATCGAGCCCGAAGCTCACGTCGCCGAACACCGTTAGCTGGCCGTCCTTGGTGTCGAAGCGTTTAGCTAGGTGACTGACCTCTAGGAAGTGATGTTCAGTCATGCGTGTTACTCCTGGTACTGAACCAGTTTGGTGGCGGCTGCCAACGCCATGTCCAACAGCATGCCGACCAAGCCAATCATCAGAATCGAGAAAACAACGGCGGTTAGGTCCAGGTTGTTCCACTCGTTCCAAACGTAGTAGCCGATGCCGGTACCGCCGACCAGCATCTCAGCGGCGACAATGACGAGCCAAGCGATACCAATGCTGATACGCATTCCGGTCAGAATGGTTGGGGCCGCTGCCGGCAAGATCACCTGGAACGCGGTCTGGAGCGGCGTTAGTTCATGCGTACGGGCGACATTGACCCAATCCTTGCGTACGCCGGCGACGCCGAATGCGGTGTTGATCAACATCGGCCAGATGCTGCAGATGAAGATCACGAAGATCGACGACATCTCCGAGTCCTTGATGATGAACAGGGCGAGCGGCATCCACGCGAGTGGCGAGATCGGTTTCAACACCTGGATAAACGGGTCCAGTGCCTTGTACATCAGCGGCGACATGCCGATCAGGAAGCCCAGTGGGATCGCGATCAGCGCCGCCAGCCCGAAACCTGTCAACACGCGATAGATCGAGTAGCCGAGCTGGATACCGATGCCCTTGTCATTCGGTCCGGCGTCGTAGAACGGGTTCGAAAGTTCCCGTACCGCGAGTGCGATGACATCTGACGGTGGCGGCACGCGGGCCTCCTGATCCGCGCCACCCATGAG
>JBATTL010000620.1:0-22531 GCA_049670525.1 Thiohalocapsa sp.
TCCGTCGTCTTACTGGCTCACCCGCAATGCGCCTCTCAGAGCAAATTGGCAAATGGCTGAAACTCACCGCATCGCCCTTGTGGATCAATTGTCCGGGTGGGATCTCGATCAAGCCGGCCGCCCACGCAACCGACGAGAGCACCGCGGATGAGCGACTGGGATGGGCCATCAATATAAGGGCTCCGTCGTCACCGGTCTGCAACTGAGCGCGATGGAACTCGGTGCGCCGATCGGGCTTGGTCCAATTAAGACCGCGCGTACGCTGACTCGGCGCGGACTCAGGTCTCCAGCGGTGCCCTTTAATCGCAGCACCAACGGACGGGCGAACAGACAGAAGGTGACGGAGATCGCTACCGGATTGCCCGGACTGCCAAAGAACGGCGTTCCATCGACGCAACCGAAGGCAACCGGTTTGCCGGGGCGAATCAGAATATTCCAGAAATCCAGCCTGCCGAGCTGTTCGACAGCAGGCTTGAGATGATCTTCTTCGCCCACTGACACGCCGCCACTCGCGACGACCAAATCGGCCGCGCCAACAGACGCGGCCAGCCCCAGATGCTGGGGGGCAAGCCGGGTACCGGTGGTAATCACCTCCGATCCCGCCGGCACGTCTTCGCCGGCACGGCGAATATTCGCGCCGCGTTTGCAATCCATGGGGATGTCGACGCGGTCACCCGCCCGCTTGCAAATCTCCTGCACCGCCACGGTATCGGCACCGACCGGGACCGGTGCGCCGGTGAAGATACGCGCGGCTGTCCCAGGCTCAAGTGGCATGCCGATCTTTCCGGCCGGGATTCGCTGCTCGATTCGGAGTTGACCGCCGTATGAAGCAAGATCGGCGTATCGAATCGCGTATCCGTCCCTGGCGCTGTTGTCCCAGCCGGGCACAGGGATGCCGCTGGTCACCGACGTCGCCAGGACGCGCCCGAGACCGGCCTCGGTCGCGATCGTTTCCGTGTCGGCGATCGGCTCCACCCGAGACAGAAGGAGGTCAATCGCCCCTTCTCGACTCAGCCCAAAGCGGCCAACAGAGGCGGTGCCGCAGTCGTTGTGAGTCATGTCGTCCGCTGCATGCCTCATTGCTCGCGCGAGCGCGCATCAGGGTCGATATGGTCACGCACAACGAGGTTCGTCACGAATTGAGCGTCCAGTGGCCACGGCACGGTCCTTGCCAAAAGTACCGTGCACGCCGATGCATGGCGGCGGCTCAATGTTCACCCTTGGTACGCAATAGACCGGCAAGACGATTGCCCTGCTTCTGTGGACCACCGCGCGGAAAGAGTTGATGCAGAGAACGGTTGCTGCCTTGCTCACGTCCCCAGACCCGACGGAAGTGGGCAATCATGTCGCGCACTGTTGCCTGGGTCCCCTGCTGGGCAAAACGCGCCCGCAGAAAACGGATCACCTCCCAGTGCTGCTGTGTCAGCGCGAGTCCCTCCTGCTCGGCCAGAGCGCGCGCAAACTCCTCGGACCAATCGGAAGGATCCACGAGATACCCCTCGCTATCGGTCAGAATCACGCGATCGCCGACGCGCACCTCGCGGGTCGACATGCTCGGATAGGCGTTTGTTCCCGACGGAAACTCACCGGGCAGGCCCCTGGAGTCTTGCTCTGACTGGACGATCGACCAGAGTTCAATCGGGATCTCGCCATCCAATCGACCGTCATAGCGTTCCACGCCGGAAACGATGACCTTGCCGCTCGTCGGCGGTAGGTCGAACTTGGCAACGCCAGACCGATCGGTGAGGACCGGCTGCGTTTCGGTGCCGTCGACATCCAGTCTTATAACGATCGGAGTGCGCTTCAATGGCTCGCGTGTCACTTTCATTGAGACTTTCACGGCGATCATGCATGGGGTTCCTATAGGTACTCGATATCCTGGCCGAGCCAACCGTTGACGGACGACCGCAGTCTTAGGTCTGTGGCGGCTATCTTGCTTGTTCGTGGCCCCCGCTTCAGATCTGAGTGCTGCTTGAGCGCGTCCAGGATTCCAAGGCCATATCAAGATTAAGGATTTATTCGACTCAAGAAAAACAAATTCTTTTTGCATTTGATATCGACATCGTCGATATATTATCGTGCTCCGATGGACATTCAACAGATCAAGACCTTTCTCGCGGTCGTTGCTCACGGCAGTTTTCTTGAGGCCGCCACCCAAATCCACGTCACACAATCCACCGTCAGCGCTCGCATCCAGAATCTGGAGCAATCCCTCGGCGCGCGGCTATTCGTCCGAAACCGCACCGGGGCCACACTCACGCCCGCCGGCCAACGTATGTTGCGGCATGCCAAAACCCTGCTCCTCACCTTTGCGCAGGCGCGGCATGACGTTGGGCTTCCGAGCCGATTCCGCGCCAGCCTGACCATCGGCGCACGCATCGCGTTGTGGGACGAGTTCCTGCCGCGCTGGACTGGACGGATGCGAGAAGTGGCGCCAGACATCTCGTTGAATACGGCGATCGGCTTCGACGACGACCTGATGCGGCGCATCATCGCCGGGACCATGGACCTCGCGCTGATGTATAGCCCGCAGCAAGGCGCTGGTATCCAAGTCGAGCATCTGTTCGACGAGACGTTGATCTTAGTCGCCCGCGGTGCGGATCAGCATCCACCGAACGACGGTTACGTTTACGTCGACTGGGGGCCAACCTTCTACGCCCAGCACCGCAAGGTCTATCCGGACCACGAGCGACCCGCCCAGACAGCCAATATCGGCTGGCTCGGGCTGCAGCTCATCCTCACAAACGGCGGCAGTTGCTTCGTCCCGGAACGGGTCGCGAATTCCTACCTGCGCGAAGGCTGTCTGCATCGCATACCTGATACACCCGCCCTGCCGCTGCCCGCCTATGTCGTGTATTCGACCGAGGCCGGGTCGAGCGGACTGGAGACCGCACTCCGGGTACTACGCACATTGGTCGACGAAGGTGCGGCGATGCCCGCGGCCGCGCGCATTGATTCAGGACGCCCGAACTGAGGAGCCCCGTGATCTTGACACGGACCTCGGTGCGCCTTCGGATGGCGCAATCGAGACCGAGACTCGCGTAGACGAGTTACAATCGCCGGTCGCCTCTGCGACTGCACATGACGGAACGGGGAGACCGCAACGTTGGGTTCTGTGCTGATATCTGTTCGGGTGGCCAAAAAAGCCAACCTGTCTCTAAAAGGCCACGCCGTGACTCGCGGCGACCATGAACATCAGCATCGGGATCGACAGCACGGCATTGATCCGAGCGACCTTCGCGACGGTCTTTTTCGCCCTCGCCAAGTCGGCGTCACCGGACGAGGGTACAAGCCCCATCAGCTTCTTTTGATTCGGCCACAGAAACACCCAGACGTTGATCAACAGGATCGTACCCAGCCAGACACCGATGCCCATCGGAAGCGAATAAGTCGCGTCGCCACCGCGACTGAGACCGAGTGTGAAGACGGAAATCAACTGGTTGGTCGCCACCAGATACCAGGCACCGGCGACCCAGGTCACGAGCGATGCCCACCGAAACCACAACAACGCTCGAGGCAGAATGTACTTCCCGATAGCCGCGGGTCCGGGACCCTCTTTATCGGCCATGGCCGCCGCCATCGCCGGCATTTGCACAAAATTGAAGTAGTAGAGTAGCCCGACCCAGATGATCCCGGCGACGATATGCACCCATCGGAGAAAGGCGAGTTGGTCAAACTGGAGAAAACCGACGCCGGAAAATAGATTGACGATGATCCCGAGCACCAGCGACAGAAGGACGCCGACGATCCAGACCCCTTTGATCGAATTGAACGGATTCATGAAGTTGCTCCAAGTGGGGGAATCGACGATGAGGCCGAAGTATCAGGCTTGATCGAGCAGGGATATCCACGCATCGCGCTGGAACCGCTGGTAGCGTCGGTCATGTCGCTATCGATCAAGGCGTTGAAATTGAATTGCGCGATGTCGTACGCGGGTAGCTGCAAGTCAGTGCAGGATTCCCACCATCCGTATTGCGCGCATAGCGTGTCCGCCGCCATGTCATCGACCAGGCTGGCGCGGGCGCGCATCAAGCCAACGGCTGATTCAATGCGTACCCAGTCTCCGTTGCCAATCCCGTATCGCCGAGCCAGGTCCGGGCGCAGTTCAACCAAGGGCTCAGGCGATTTACCACGCAGCGACGGCATCGCATGATGCTGGCTATGACAGTAGTGCGGCCACTTCGCCGTGATCAAACGAAGCGGATAGTCATCGCTGACAGGCAACCTGTCCGAGTCGAATTGCGGCAGCGGCGACTGCCCCGCGGCCAGCAGCTTCTCCGAATAGATCTCGAGACGGCCAGTCGGCGTCGTAAAGGGCGCGCTCGGATCGCGTCGACGCGCTACCGCGCGATCGACGGGCAGGCCTTCCGGGTGCTGTTCCAGGTCTTGCACGGAAATGCCGGTCGGCGAAATCACATGGCCCAATCCGACCCGCGGCTGGCCGCCGAAGAATGCCTCTTCGAGGCCAAGCCGTTCAGCGAGCGCGAATGCGATGGCCGTGTCGGAACGGCTCTCGCCCAATGGCGGTATCACCGCCTGGCGCAACTGCAACCAGGCCGAACCCCGTTCACCAAACTGAAACCCGGCGGCCAGCCCTTCCCGCTCCCAGGGGGATGCGACCGGGAGCACGACATCGGCATAATCCGCGGTCGGATTCATGAACATGTCGATGTGAATATAGAAGTCTAGCCGGTGCAGGGCCGGCACCAGGGTTGGTGTATTGGGTTTGGTCAGGAGCTGATTGGCACCAAAGCTCACCAGACCTCTGACCGGATAGGGTTCCGAATCGAGCACCGCGCGAGCGAAATCGGAACTCGTGACCCAACCCTTAGCCGGCGGGCCGAGCGGACGCTGGTCGCGACCCAGGGTCTTCTCCAGCGCACCCGGTGGCAGCAAGTCGAGACCCATGATGTCGTTGACGGGCGGGGTTCCGAAATGGACATTGCCGCCCGGCGCGTTGAAACAGCCCGTCAACGCGTACAATAACGCAATGGCTCGGCCGCTCTGCGTGGCCTCGGCCTGCTGGCAAATCCCGGCCCAGTGAAAAAAACTCACCGGTTTCGCGCCGTGCAGAAGTTCCGCGGTCTCTCGAATCTGGGCCGCGGACAGGCCGCAGATCGCGGCGGCACGCTCGGGGGGATACTGGGCACAGACGTCGGCAAAGAGTTGGAACGCGGGACGGCAGCGCACCGGTGAACCCTGGTGCTGCAATTCCCATTCCCCGAACAGCGCGGCCCGATCCGGCGGATCATCCAGATACTCGCCACTGCCCGGGTCATAGGCGACGGTCCGATGTCGTTGAGCATCCCATGCCATCAGCGCGCGTCCCAAGCCCCGTGCCGTAGGACGTTCAACCGCGAGGAAATGGCCGTTGTCGGAACGGACCAGCAGTGGGCCGTTGGTTCGATCGAGGATGAAGTCCTCATCGTACCAACCATGCTCGATCATCTGTCCGGCAATCGCGAGCGCCAGCACGCCATCTGTGCCAGGCTGAACCCCGAACCATTGGTCCGCGGCGGAAGCGAGCCCCGCCTTGCGCGGATCGACAACGATCAGACGCGCACCACGCTTTTTTGCTTGCATGGCCGCTTTGGCATAGGCCGGCCAGGAAACCGTGGGATTGAAGCCCCAGAAAAGCATGCAACCCGTCTTATCAAAATCGGGGATTCCGATGTTCGAGCCAAATGTCAATGCACTGCCGAAATCCTTATGCCAATTGCAGTTTTCCGTTGCGAACATCACGTTCGGACTGCCGTAGGCATGCGCTAGGCGATGAATCCAGGCAAATCCGTCCGCGACTGCCGTCCCGCTCGGTGTGGTGACACCAAACACGACTGACTCCGGCCCGTGTTGCTCGGAACTTCGGCGCATCCGTTCCGACGCGAAAGCGAGTGCCTCGTCCCAAGACACCTGCCGCCAGCCCGGGTCGGCTTCGCTCTTTGGCCTTGTACGCATCAACGGGTACCGCAGGCGTCGATCGCTGTGAACCAGTTCGGGTGCCGCGCGTCCCTTGATGCAAAAACTGCCACCGGTCGGATGCTCCGGATCCGGGCGCACTTTAATCAATCGACCCGCCTCGACGGTTGATATGGCTCCGCATCGCGAGATGCAGAGTGGGCAATACCCTCGGGTCTCATGCATGGTCAATTTCTCCGAACCCAATTTCTCCGAACAAGGTGACTCACCTTGAAGCGCCGTTCCAGCGGCTGGTTGCCCCTTCGACCGCTTCGATCGGCCGTGGCGGGGGCCGCGGGGTTATCTGGCTATGCCTGATGCGGGGACAGCAAGCCCCGCGCCACGGGCTCAACCGCCCGGATCAAGCGCCGCACAAAGCCGAAGAAGGTTAAGCCCCAGGCAACAAGGGCGACGTAGATTGTGATTGCGGGAAGCCAGAGCAGACCATCCAGGTCCGACGCCATCGCCAATTGATACGTGCTTGCTGTATACATCCCCAGTGGGAACACGGCGCCCCAAAACAGTGGCGTGTAAACAATAGGGACGCGCTTGCGCCAATGGACCCAAACGCCGAGCGTGATGAGCAGCGGAATCCACCAGGTTCCTGCCGCCCAGAAGAACAGAGTGAAGCCCTTGACGAAGGGAACTAGACCAAGCAGCAGCGGGGACTCGCCGGCGTGCAGCAGTAGGCTCGCACCGGCTTGGGTTGCGATCGCGGTCGCCCCCATGTTGATCCAGTAGGGGGGGGTCAGACTGGTCGGTTCGACGGGTAGAAATGTCAGTCGATAAAAGACCAGGGCGATGATGTTGAGATACAGCATGCAGCCCATGCAATAGAACAGCAGACACACAAACAGAATGGCCTGTTGATGGTCCGGGAAACGGTACGCAATGATGGTTCCCAATACCGCGATGGATTGGGTGGCGACCGAAGCGATCAGCCAAACGCCACTCAGGCCATCCACGAGCGATGGCTTTGTGGATTGTGCTATTCCGAGGGTGAAAAAGCCGTAGGTGATCAGAGACCAGAGGACCAAGGAGAAGATCCATAGTCCCGCGGCGAAGCCCGCATGATCCGTGAGCATCACGATCTGCACGCCGACGACACAGGTTCCGGCGACGATCGTGAAGAACCCCGGTCCCTTCGCATGGGCCTGGAGGTCTTTGAGAACGGCAGCCGGGTAGACCAGCACCCGCAGCAGGGTCATAACCCACAAGATGCCGAACGCGATCAGGTTGACGACAAGCAGGGGTATCGCAACCCAATGCAAGCCGAGGAACTCGCTTGCTATGGACACGATCCCGGTTGCCATAACGAGGGCGAACGACGCAGGTGGAAGATTTTCGATCCAATCCTTGGCGACGTCCGCCGGGATCCTTGAACCTGTTCGAGTCTCCATCACTACCAACCCGTCGCAGCTAACGTCTGTGGGAAAGGCGTCGCGCTCAAACCCACGACCGCGGTCATATCTTCCACGCTGACCCTAGCCGTCTATGGCGATCGAGAAATCAGCGCTGTTGTTGGATGTATGACGGTTTGGTGTGTCGAGTTTGCGGCGAGGTTCGTTTTCGTTGAGGCCTCTCGCTGCCCACCCGATTGGGCTCGGGGAATACTGACCATTGGCAGTTATCCCGAAGTAGAAGGAGCTAAGAGGCTGCAGGGAAAAATGATACGAGGGCGTGCCGTTCCCGATTTTCACGCGCCGACGCGATCGCAAATAGCGGCACATCCCTGTGCCGCGGTCGTCACTTGGCAGCAGATGCGTCTGCGACCAATGGCTTGGGCAGCATCTCGGACTCAAGATAGGCGATCATTGCCCAGATCTGTTCCGGCGGAAGGTTGCCAAAACTAGGCATCAGCCACTCGCCGTCCGCACGTGGGATACCTGCAGCGATCCGATAATAGAGCTGCTTTTGGGTGGAACCACCCTTGAGATCATCCTTTCTGAGATCGTGCGGTTTCACGACGCGGCCAGAGGCGTCAGTACGCAGTTCGGTCAGTACGCCGTCGCCCGCGCCGGTCTCGCCGTGACAAACGACACAGAGGTTGGCGTACAGCTGCTTTCCTTCCGACACCAAGGCTGGACTGGTTGCGGGTGGCGCAGGGACTTCGATCTTATCACCTGCGGCGGGTCGGTCCTTCCAGAAACTATCGACCGTTCCGATCAACGATTGAATCTGGCGATCCGACAGCACACCGAAGCCGGGCATACCCGTCCCATGAAGCCCGTGGACGATCACCCGTCGCAGATCCTCGTCCGATGCGACGCCATTGCTTGTTGAGACGTAGCGGTAATGCCCTTCCACGAAGTTACGCGGGACCGCGCTGAAGGTCGGCGAATTTGCCCCGGGTCCGTCGCCCTCGCCGTCGAGGCCGTGGCAACGCGCGCACTGGCTCACGTAGAGCGGATAGCCGTCCAGCACCTTTCTGGTTTCGGCGGCACCCGCGTCTCCTGCCCGGCTGGTCGAGGCGTAAGCTTCGTCCACGAGCCCTGTGGAGGTCGGACCTGGTATGACAAAGGCAATCAGAAGCAGGACGGCGACGACACCACCCGCCAGATAGGTCATGTATGACTTATCCGTGACGCCCTTGAACTCCCAACAACCCAAGACCCAGCCGTTCTGGAACTTCTTGCTCGCCGTGCGCAGCACCTGATAGGGGCGCGCGAGGTAGTTGATCGGCAAGGTCCACGCATGGATCAGCTTGGTGAAGGGGAAGTAGGCGGCGAAGGCGAAGGCGAGCAGAATATGCAGCTTGCTCAATAGCGGCGCAGACGCCATCAGCTCCGGTTGCGGCGAGAACCGCCACAGGCTGGCGAACCAGGGCGCGGCCGTAAAGGCGACACCCCAGATGTGTTGCACCAATGCCTGGTAGATCGCAACGCCCAAGATCGCGATGATGAACAGGTGGACGATGTAGTCGTCCGGTTGACTCATGGCGCGCATCTCGGGAACCGTAGACCGGCGCACCAGCGCGATGATCGATCCAACGATTGCGCACACTCCACCGAGCGTTGCCATATAGAAAAAGGCGCCAACCCAGCTACCCCAGCCCAGTAGTCCACCGATCAAGCCGGCGAGGTGGCCGAAGAAGGCGAGGAATATCCCCCAATGCAGCAGATGGGACGCGAGACCAAGCACGTCGCGCCCGAGAAAGATGCCGCTGGCGCGCGTGGTCATCCCAAACGGGCGGTAGACCATCCGGATGAAAGGCACCACGAAGAACAGCGTGAGCGCCACGTAGGGGAAGACGCCCCAGACCAAGTAACTCGAAGAAAGGAAGTCGTTCATTTTCGTTCCCTATGGCTCATGGACATTTCATGAGTCGGTGGTAGCACAGCGGGTTGGTGGCTGGTGCCCATACTCACGGGTATCGTCGAATTCACGTCTGGCGCCACCCACACCGGGTCGTCGGCGAGTCGCTCTATGTCCTCCTCGACCACGATCTGAAGCGCATCCACCAGAAGCTCATAGACGCTTTCGTACTTGTGCATCGCCTTACGAATTGACGGCAGCCCCGGTTGAACGTAGTGCTCGACATAGTGGCGTCGTAACCCAATCCCGTCGCGGTCCGGGCGCTCCAGGCTGAATGCCATAAAGTCGATCATCACCGGGAGGAAATCCGGCATCTCGGCGCCACCCATGCTGACACCAAAGTGCTCATAAATGGCGGCGAGCTCGATCATGTACTGATTGCGCCCGCAGGCACCAGCGCCACGGCATGAAGTGGGCTCATCGTACATATGCGCGCCCAGATACAACGGACAGGGTGGCGTAAGCTCCAGGGTCGCCGTGTACTCCCCGACATCCTGCGCGGCCGGCGTTGCCAGAAAACGCGCGATGATCTCGCGCACCGGCGATTCTGGCAGCGGCTCCAGGTACCGCTCCACCCGCTCGGAATCCCGAGCGGCTGGATTGAGCATCAGCTCTGCGATGAGGCTGTACATGGCCCCGAGATCCCAGCCCGCTGACCCAGCCGATACGTTTCGTGTCGGTTGTGCAGCGTTCATGGATCAGCTCCCGACACCCATCTTGTTGCCGTGGAATTCGGTGCGCCGGCGTGGAGCCGATTCCGGGGCCAAGAGGTCGTAGCCGGTGAATCCACGCTCGAGGTAAGGCGCGTTGTCCGTGTCTTCCGATCGGGCAGTCGCGATGACAAAACGCTCGTGGAAATGCGCCAGCGCCAGCAGGCGATGCATGTGTCTCGCCTGCTCCACGGTCAGACCGACCGCCTCCAAGATGCTCTCGTCCACGCGACCCTCGACCCGCTCTTGTCTGCGGAACTCGCGCAAGGCGAGTTGGCGCGAGAGGGCGGTCTCGACCAGTTTGGTATTACCGGCGGCCAGCAAGCGCGCTAAATACTCGATCGGGATGCGGAACTCCTTCAGATCCGGTAGCACCGTTCCGCCGTCAACCATGTCCATCGTGCCGCGGTCGTTTGGCTTTGCGGTCTGAACCGGGCTCTCCGGTGGAATGTAGAAGAGACTCGGCAAGGTCCGGAATTCCGGATGCAGTGGCAGCGCGATCTCCCACTCCACGAACATCTTATACACCGGCGACCGGCGGCAGGCTTCCAGCCAGTTGTCCGAGACGCCCTGCTTCTTCGCCTCCGCGATGACCTCCGGATCGAACGGATTCAGGATAATCTCGCGGTGGCGGGCGACGATGTCCTTCTCGTTCGCGGTGTTGGCCACCTCAGCGACACGATCCAGATCATAGAGCAGCGGCCCCATGTAGCGGATACGCCCGACGCAGGCCTGGAAACACATCGGCGGCTGGCCGGTCTCGATGCGCGGGAAGCAGAGAATACACTTCTCCGATTTGCCCGTGCGCCAGTTGTAGTAGACCTTCTTGTACGGGCAACCCGAGACGCAATAGCGCCAGCCGCGGCAGCGATCCTGGTCGATCAGGACCACGCCATCCTCTTCACGCTTGTAGTTTGCACCCGACGGACAAGAGCCCACGCAAGCCGGATTCAAGCAATGGTTACAGATCCGGGGCAGATACATCATGAAGGAGTTTTCGAACTTCAGCAGCGCCTGCCGGGCCGCCGGCGTCATATCACTGAAGTTGTAATCGAGCTTGCCCGTACCCTCCTCATGGGTACCGGCACCATTGTCTTCCCAGTTCACACCGTAGGTGAGTTCGATGTCCTCCTCACCCGTGATTTGCGACTTCGGACGCGCAACCGGCTGCGAATACTTTGTCGGCTCCTCCGAATGCAGATCCTCGTAGGTGAAGGTGAACGGACCCTTGCCGTAGTAGTCGTCCATCTGCGGCAGCACGGGGTTATAGAAGAGACTGATCATCTCCCAGAACTTGGACGCTTGGTTGAGCTTCGGTGCCTCCGCCCCCTCGGTCCCATCCTGCTTCCAACCGCCGCGATACTTAGTCTGGTTTTCCCATTCCTTTGGATAACCGGCGCCGGGCTTGGTCTCGACATTGTTCCAGAACATGTACTCCGCGCCTTCGCGGTTGGTCCACACGTTCTTGCACGCAATGGTGCAGGTTTGGCAACCCAGACACTTATCCAGGTTAAAGACGATACCCATCTGCTGTTTGATGCGCATGGTTTAGGCTCCGACGTTGAGCTGTGATTCTTGGTAAATGACCTTGCGGCCGCGCGACTCCATCGGCTTCTTGCGGATCAGCACAACGCAGTCGCGCTCCGATGGACTGGTTCCCTGGTAGTTCAGCCAATAGGTCCAGTTGGCGTAGCCCCCGACCATGGTTGCCGGATTCATCATGATCCGTGTCGTTGCGTTGTTGTTGCCGCCGCGCAGGTCGCTTGAGCCACGCTCCCGCGCCAGGGACGAAAACGGAACGTTCACGTGACGCTCGGTCTGGTGATAGACGATGGACATGTCACGCGGCACCGTATGGCTGACCACGGCACGGGCCACCTGGATACCGTTCTCGTTGAAGATCTCGACCCAATCGTTGTCCTTGACGCCGATATCACGTGCATCGTCATCATTGAGCCAGACGGTTGGCCCGCCGCGGAACATGTTCTGCATCTGCCATGAATCGCCGAACATGCTGTGGATGCCCCACTTCTGGTGCGGCGTGATGAAGCGGAACAGCTTCGCCCCCTTCATCTTGATATCCGCGGGTGCAACGTCGCCGATCGACACCATATCGACTGGCGGCTTGTAGACCGGCTGATCCTCGCCGAGATCGCGGAACATGCGGTGGTCGTAATAGACCTCCTGCCGCCCAGTCAGGGTATGGAAGGGCTTCAGGGTCTCGATGTTGAGCGTCCAGGGCCCGTAGGTCCGCCCCTTGGTCTCGATCGCGGACCAATGCGGCGAGGTCAGGGCACGCCGCGGTTGCGAGATCAGATCCGGATAGTGGTAGGCGATCTCGCGTTCATGCTCAACGATATGCGCCAACGGGACACCGCAGCGCTCCTCGAGCGTCTTGAACATCTGATAGGACAGCTCGCCGTCGCTCTCCGGGGAGATCCGCAGAATCACCTCGCAAACCTGGGCCGCCGTCGTCATATCGGGCCGGCCGTCCTTGTCACCGACCAGATAGCTCTCCTTCATCTGCTCGTACACTTCGGTCAGGTCACCCTTGATCCCTTTGGCGCCGTAACCGTTTGGCTTGCAGAACTCCGGACCCATCGTCGTGTACTTTTCGTGGATCTTTGTATAGTCCCGCGTCACGACGCTAACGTTCGGGAAGGTCTTACCCGGTATGGGTTCGCTCTCCCCGGTCCACCAGTCGCGCAGTTCACCCATCGGCTGCGCCAGCTCGTTCGGCGTGTCGGTGCTGAGCGCCGTCATCACCAGGTCTTCGATCGGCTCCGGCAAATGGGTCTTGGCCAGTTCGCTGATCTTCTCGGCGACGATTCGGAACGCCTCCCAGTCGTGCTTCGATTCCCAGGCCGGATCATGTGCAGGTGTGAAGGGGTGCAGGAAGGAGTGCAGATCGGTACAGGTGAGGTCGAACTTCTCGTACCAGTGCGCCGTCGGCAGCACGATATCCGAGTAGTTCGCCGACGAGTCCATGCGCAGATTGACGTTGTAGATCAGATCCAGCTTGCCGAGCGGGGCGTCGCCGTTCCACTCGATTTCTTTGACCATGTCCTTGGCGCGGCCCTCACCACCCAGCACGTTGTGGTGAGTCCCGAGCATGTGCTTCAGATTCAGCTCGTGCCCACGCATGCTGGTACCGATGAGATTGCCGCGGTAGATCCAAAGCACCTTCGGATGGTTCTTCGGCGAGTCGACGTTGGGCAGCGCGAACTTGAGCTTCCGATCCTTGAACTGCTTCGCCACCCATTTCTTGACGTCATCAAGACTGTTGCAGCCCGCCTTCCTGGCGTCCTGCATGACGTCGGTCGGATTACGCTCGTCGAACTGCGGGAAGAAGGGGAGCCAACCGTTGCGCACCGCGACGGCATTCATGTCGGCCGCGTGATTGGCCTTGGCAGGCATCTCCTTGGCGCGAGGTGCCCAGAGCGGGTCGAGACTCATGCCGTCATAACGCCACTGGTCCGTATGGAAGTAGAAGTAGGACGTCGAGTTCTGCTGTCTTCCGACATTACCCCAGTCGAGAGCGTTACCGAGACTGCCGACGGCGGCCATGTTGCGAATCTTCTCGGTGCCGACGTAGTGCGCAAATCCGCCGCCGTTCGTGCCCTGACAGCCGGTCAGTATCCCCATCACGGCTTCGGACCTGTAGGTCAGAGACCCGCCGTGATACCAATGCAGGATGCCCGAGCCGGTGATGAAGAGGCACTTGCCCTGGGTCTTCTCGGCGGCATCCGCCCATTCCCGCCCGACACGGATCGCGAGGTTGCGGTCGACACCGGTCTCCTGCTCCTGCCAGGCCGGCGTGTAGGCCTGAGAGGCGTCGTCGTAGTCTTTCGGGTAACCCGGACCGGAAAGACCGCGGTTGACGCCAAAGTGCGCCAACAGCAAGTCATAAGCCGTGGCGACGCGGACCTCGGTGCCGTCCGCCTTGGTCAGCACGCGGCTCGCGACCCCGCGCAGGCTCTTTTTCGCCTTTTCGCCTCTGAGCGCGGTGGTTCCAAACTCGACGTTGAAGGTATTCGTGAAGTCGGCGTACTCGACGATCACTTCCTCGTACTCGCCGTCCATCAGGGTCAGCATCGGGTCGAATGCCTTGCCCGTCACCACATCCTCGTTCTTGAGGTTCCAACGCCCGGTCTTTTTCTCCTCCCAACGGAAGCCGACCGACCCGCCGGGGAGGCGCAGCTCGCCCTTGGTGTCGAGGCAGGGCATCTTCCACTCCGCATTTTCTTCCTCGGCGTACTCGGCGACGTCGCTCGCACGCAGGAATCGGCCACTGCCGTAGTGGTCGCCTTCCTCGTCCAGGATCACCAGGAAGGGCAGATTGGTAAATTGCGCTACGTAGTCGTGGAAGTACTTCGAGCGACGATTGACGTGGAATTCCTGCAGAATCACGTGGATACAGGAAAGGATGAACGCGGCATCCGTACCCGGTCGTACCGGCACCCAGAGATCAGCGAACTTGGTGACGTCGGAATAGTCGGGCGACAGATTGACGAGCTTGCCACCGTTGTATTTGTGTTCGGAGGCAAAGTGGGCATCCGCGGTGCGGGTCATGGGCAGATTCGAGCCCATAACAATCCAGTAAGTGCTCTGATACCAATCGGCCGACTCGTGCACGTCGGTCTGATCGCCCCAGATCATCGGCATGATATGCGGCAGGTCGTGATACCACTCGTAGAAACTGAGCATGGTCCCGCCAAGCAGATTAGACAGGCGGTGACCCGACAGGAAGCTCACCATACTCATCGCCGGGATCGGCGAGAAGGATGCCAGGTGATCCGCGCCGAACTCCTTGATGGTGTGGACCTTGGCCGCGGCGATGATCTCGGTCGCCTCGTCCCAGGTCGTGCGGCGCCAGCCAGCCTTGCCGCGCGCATTGCGGTAGGCCTTCGAGCGCTCGGGATTGCCGACGATCGCGGCCCAGGAGGCGACCGGATCCTTGCCCGCCTCGCGCTCAGAGCGCCAGTAGTCCAGCAACACGCCACGGACATAGGGGAATTTCGGGCGCACGGGGCTGTAGGGGTACCAAGACGACGAGATGCCGCGCTGGCAGCCGCGCGGCTCGTAGCTCGGCGTGTGATCGTTGATCTGGGGCCAATCGGTCTTCTGCAGCTCCCAGGTGATCATGCCGTTCTTGACGAACACCTCCCAAGAGCAGGAGCCGGAGCAATTGACACTATGGCTCGTTCGCACCGACTTGTCGTATTGCCAGCGGCGCCGGTAGAAGTCTTCCCATTTCCGAGGCTCATCTAGTTCGCGGAACCAGCGAGAACCCGCACCGCCGTCGTCGTTGCCCTTGCCCTTGCCGTTGCCGTTGCCGTTACTCATTGCTCTGCTGCCTCTTGGGTTTCCGGTCCGTCATTCGCACCGGTCTCGGTGGCATAGGCCATCGAGAAAGCCTTAACGAAGGGGCGAAAATCTCGGACGGTTCCGTAGATCGCCACCACTGCACCGCGTTGCTCGTCAAAAACGAGATTGACCGCTTCGGAGCGGCCGATTGGATGGGGGACCGCGTTGTTCTCATGGTCGACCCAATCTTCTTTCATGGCCTGCATTGAGACATAGAGGAGATCGGCGCTTTGGTGCGACTGCCACCAAACGCGATAGTCCCAATCAGTCAGTTTGATCTCGTGCTGGCAGGTCTTGGCCTGCGCGTCGTGGGGGTCGATGTCCCATTGAAGAACGGGAACGCCCATGTCGTACTTGATGTCTTCGCGCGGTCCCGAAAGCGGATTCGGCCCGCCAGGACCGTATCCCGCTGCAGGAGCAACATCGGGACGCCCGAGCGAGACCGCGAGCAGATCCGGCTCCGGCAGCTGCCCGTCCTCGAGATACTCCGCTTGCAACGGAGTCATCTTTCTGTCGAACGCCGCAGACGCGTTGGCGGAGGTCTTGCTTTTCTCTCTCAGCTCCTGGGTATTCTTGAGGTCATTGAGTTCCTTCGAAAGATCCTCGCTGCTGCGCAGCGGAACGTCGTGGACGTACGGCGCGACTCGGCGGACTTGGACATCCGAATAGTCTGCGAGACGCAGGACTCTTCGAATCTCGCGCTCCATGGTCGCGATCTTGTCTTCGTCGCGGGTGTCCGGCTTAAATTCGACCTCCACCATAGCGCCAATGGCGACGATGCTCCCGACAAACCCGGATGCGACGATGTCGCGAGAGAATCCGGGGTAATTGACCTGTCGGAGCAGCTCGCGCACATTTTGCGACTCCGCGCTCATCATTTCGTTTTTGCTCCCACTGTTCCGGATCTGAATGAAGCAGGGATATCTGGCACGCCCGAATCGGGCGACACCAGATTGCTGCCGATGGGGATCAGCAATGAATGTGCCAGACCCGGATCGGGTATAGCGGCAGGGCGGTAGGCCGGCGTCTAGGGGGGCATGAATGAAGTGGGAGCAGAAACGAGCCCACGCCGCAAGCGTCTGATCGCGAGCGGGATAGGAAGTGGCGGTCTGGACGGTTTCGCAAGACTCGGATCAGCCTCCCTTCGTCGACTCTAGAGCCCGCGCTCCCGGCGCATCAGGATGCAGGAGACGCGTGACCGGCGGGGTGCGACAGATTGTCTTGCGGATCAATTTGTCGGCTGGTCCAACCTGTCTCACCAGCAATGGACAGGGTTGGCGATACGGAGAGGCGTGATCGGTTTTCGGCGAGCGCGACGAATCCTAGGTCGCTTCACCATAGAGATCGCGCGCGGCATCCGCGTCGTATGCCCGCGCGAATCGACAAGGATCAGAACGCAAGGCGACCAGGGTCGAGCCTGATGCGCGACCAGCCGATGGCTAGACCCCGGACGGCGGGTCTTCTGTTCGGACTCACTCGTGCAGACCACACTCCCGCTTGAGGCCGAAGAAACGAGTTTCCTGGGGCGACATGCCGGCCTGCAACGGCACCGTCGAGTGCCAATCACCCAATGAGACATAGCCCTTGTCCCAGAGGGGGTGATAGGGCAAGTCGTGTCGTTTCAGGTAGTGATGGACGTCCCGGGCAGTCCAATCGGCGATCGGGTGCAGCTTGTAGCGTCCATCTTTGACCTGAAGCATCGGCAGGTCCTGGCGGGAATCCGCCTGCTGACGCCGCAGGCCAGCGAACCAGGTAGCAACCTCCAACTCCCGCAACGCGCGTTGCATGGGCTCAAGCTTGTTGATTCGGTTGTATTCCTGCAAGCCCTCAAGACCGCACTCCCAAAGCCGGCCGTAGCGCGCCTCCTGCCACGCGGGTGAGCTGTCCGGACGGTAGACGCGTAAATCCAGGTCCAGGCGTGTCACCAATTCATCGACGAACTGGTAGGTTTCCGGAAACAGGTAGCCGGTATCGATCAGAACCACCGGAATGCCCGGTACGACTTGGTTGACCAGATGCAGCATGACTGCGGCCTGTATACCGAAACTCGACGACAGCACTTGCGCTTGCGGCAGATGTTCCTGTGCCCAGACAACCCGCGCCTGGGCGTCCAGCAGCTCAAGCTGTGCATTGGCGACGGGCAGATCCAACGCGGTCGGCGGCGGGTTGCCGGGGGGGCGATGACTTTCCTCGCCGCGATACACAATGGGTTGCTCAGTCATGAAAGTCCCTCGCTGGATTCTCCACAGGCCGGACGATGCCGGCGCGTACGACGAAATCTCCGAAACGTTCCTGCGGTAGGCGTTCCGTCGCGAAGCGGGCGAACAAGCTGTCCAGCTCAGCGAGGATCTCGGTCTCGCCGATGTTGTCCCGATAGGGCTTGTTCAGCCTTGTGCCAATGCCGTCGCCGCCGAGCAGCAGGTTGTAGGTGCCGGGCCCCTTACCAACCAGCCCGATCTCGGCCAGGAATGGCCGCGCGCAGCCGTTGGGGCAACCGGTCATGCGCATCACCAGCCCCTGGCGCTCGAGCCCATGGCGCTCGGCGAGCGCCTCCACGCGGGTCAGCAGCTGCGGGAAGTAGCGTTCCGACTCGGCCATCGCCAGTGGACAAGTGGGCAGGGCGACACAGGCAATGGCACCCAGGCGCAGCGGCGAACGATCCTCCGCCAGCAGGCCATGGTCGCGAGCCAGGGACTCGATGCGGCGTTTCTGACGAGCCGGGACACCGGCGATGATCAGATTCTGATTCGGGGTGATGCGAAAATCCCCCCGGTGCTCCTCGGCGATGGCCCGCATTCCGCTGAGCAGCGGGCGGCCGGGCAAATCACGAAGTCTGCCGTTCTCGATATACAGGGTCAGGTGCCAGGAGCCGTCGGTGCCCTTGATCCAGCCGTATCGGTCCCCCTGACCGGTAAAGGTGACCGGCCGCGGTGGAGCGAATTCGACTCCGGCGCGGCGCTCCACCTCGGCGCGGAACACATCCAATCCCATGCGCTCGATGCTGTACTTGAGCCGGGCATGGCTGCGGTCGAGGCGGTCTCCAAAATCCCGCTGCGTGGTGACGACCGCCTCGGCAACGGCCAACACCTGCTCCGGGGAAACAAAGCCGAGGTCGTCGGCCAGCCGCGGGAAGGTCGAGCGGTCGCCATGGGTGGTGCCCATACCGCCCCCGGCCAGGCAATTGAATCCGAGCAGTCGTTCCGGGGCTTCGGGATCGGTGATGGCAATGAACCCCAGGTCGTTGGCATAGACATCGACATCGTTGTCGGGCGGGACGGCAATGGCGGTCTTAAACTTGCGCGGCAGATAGGTCTCGCCATAGATCGGCTCTTCTTCCTGTCCGCTGTCAGCCAAACGCTCGCCGTCGAGCCAGATCTCGTGGTAGGCGCGAGTCTTAGGAAGCAAGTGTTCACTGATCCGGCGCGCCCAGGCATGGACCTCAGCATGCAGCGGGGAAACGACCGGATTCGGATTGCACATCAGGTTACGATTGACGTCGCCGCAGCCGCCGATGGAATCGAGCAGCGCCTCGTGGATGCCCTGAACCACCCCGCGCAGGCTGTCCCTGGGGATGCCGTGGTATTGGAAGGTCTGGCGCGTCGTCAGGCGCACGCTGCCCTGGGTCAACTCGCGGCCAATGCGGTCGATGACCAACCACTGTGCCGGCGTGCAGACACCGCCGGGCATCCGAGCCCGTAGCATGAAACCGAACGCGGGCTCCAGCCAGCGCTCACGGCGATCGGCACGTCGATCGCGATCGTCCTGTTGGTAGAAACCGTGGAACTTGCTGATCTGCGTGTCCGCGGGATCGATGGCCGCGGTCAGTTCGTCGCTCAGAATCTCGGCGAGCGTACCCCGTAGCCGGCGGCTGCGGGCCTTGATCAGCTCATTTTCGTTGACTTTCGCATCCATCAGTACAGGTCTCGCTGGTAACGGCCGTCACGGCGCAGGCTGTCGATCTGTTCCAGGGCGGTGTCGCGGTCGCAGGCGGCCTCTCGTTGGATCACCTCGAGCAATGACTCCTGCACCGCCCGCCCCATGCCAGTGGCGCCACAGACATACAGATGTGCTCCCTGCTGGAGCCAGTCGTAGAGTTCGCGCCCTTGCTCCAGAAAGCGATGCTGGGCATAGCGCTTCTCGGCCTGGTCGCGGGAAAACGCGACACTGACCCGCGTCAGCCGTCCGGCCTTGCGATGCGCCTGCCAGTCGCTCTGATAGAGAAAGTCCCGCCGAAAATGACGATTGCCGAAGATCAGCCAATTCCGTCCCGGATCCTGCTGCGCGGCGCGCTGTTGAAGAAAGGCCCGAAATGGCGCGACGCCGGTCCCCGCGCCGACCATGATGATCGGGACATCCGGACCGGCCGGCAGCCGGAAGCCGGGGTTGTCGGTCACCTCGACGCGCACCGAGCCGTCTTCCGGCAGGCGATGGGTCAGGAATCCGGATGCGCCGCCCAGACGCTCTCGGTCTCGGTCGCGCTCTCCATCTGGGCCTTGCGACCTGAGCCGACCACCGCCCGGCGCTTGGTAGCGCAACAGGGACACGGTCAGGTGGACCTCGTCCTCGATCTCGGCTTGACTGGATGCGATGGAGTACAGGCGCGGTCTGAGCGGCCGCAGAATTGAGGCCAGCGCGGCGGCGTCCGCTGCGGCGGGATGCTGTTCGACTAGGTCGATGAGCTGCCGAGAGCCAGCATAGTCGCGCAATCGTGCCGCATCGGCGCAGAGGTCGGCCAGAGGCGCCGAACCAGTGAGATCGGCCCAGGCCTTGACGACGCCGGGGTGCAGTTGGGTCAGCTCAAGCCGCTCCGTGAGGGCCTGCCGTAGCGAGACATCGCCGTTAGCAAGCGTCACCGGCGCTTCGGCATCCAATTCCAGTCCACTGACGATCGCATCCACCAGGGATGGATCGTTGTGGAACCAGACCCCGAGGGAATCTCCGGGTGTAAAGCGCAACGTCTGCGGGTCGATCGATAGGGCTAGATGACGGACCTCGCCCACGGCATCGGCCGTGGTCAGTTGACGATTTTCCAGCAGTTGTGCAGACACCGGACCGGATCCGGCGGACTCCTTGATCAATGCTTCATCAACCGCGGCCGGAGCGGGCCGCGTGCTGTGCATTGGGATCACCTTCGCCTCGACAGGCAGCAGAGGGCTGGTCAAGTCCAACGCACGACTTGACCAGTCGCTGGCCAAGTCGTCATCGCCAAGGTCGCAGCACTGCAAATCCACCAGGGCCTGCGCGCCCAGCGCGCGGAGCCGCGCATCAAAGGCCTTGGCGGCCTGGCAGAATAGCGCGTAACTCGAGTCGCCGAGGCCAAGCACCCCAAACTGCAGGCCTTCGAGACGTGGAGCCCGTTTGCCATGCAGATAATTGAACAGGTCCTGACCGGCTTCAGGTGGCTCCCCCTCGCCCTGGGTGCTTACCAGAATCAACAATAGCCGCTCGCGGCTAATGTCCCGAGAGCGGAAGTCGGCCATGGACACCAGGCGTGGCTCCATCCCGCGTGAGCGCGCGGTTGCGGCAAGCGCCTCGGCAACAGCGCGGGTATTGCCAGTTTGCGAGCCATAGAGGATCGTGAAACTGGGGGGTGCCACAGACGCGGGGGTGTTCGCCGCCGTCACCGTCGCCCCGCCGCAGCCGGCCAGATAGCCACTGACCCACGCGACCTGAGTCGGAGAAAGGCCCGTGAGCGCTTGTTGGAGACGGCCCAACTGGTCTTGTTCCAGTGGGCTGGTCAACTCCGTCAACTGAGACAGCGCCATTGCGCCCCCCTTTGGATCGCATGTAACGGCTCGACCGAGCGACAAGATGCTCGGTCCGACAGGTGGGGAAAGTATGTCCGCCGTCAATCCAAAGCGGAAAGTATATTTTGGCCTTTACATATAACCCTGGCGCATAAACAGTCGGCCCGGGCTTCCGCGATCGGGACCAAGATTGGGAGTACGGGATTCAGATCTCGGACGAGGCTTCACCACCCGCTGCTGCCGCTTCGACGGCCTGACGCGTGAGATGGGGAGCGAACAATTCGATAAAGTCGAAGACATAGCCACGCAACCAGGCGTTGCGACGGAGGCCGATCCGGGTCAGGCTGACTTCGAAGAGGTGACCGGCGTCAAGCATACCGAGTCCCCTGTCCAGGTCGGCTTCATAGGCCATCCGCGCGAGTATCCCGATCCCGAGACCCATGCCGACATAGGTCTTGATGACGTCAGCGTCCACGGCAGTCAGCATCACGCGCGGTTCCAGACCGGCAGCGCTGAACGCCTGATTAATCTGACTACGGCCGGTGAAGGCGAAGTCGTAGGTGATGATGGGCCAGCGAGCGATCTCCGCCAGGGTCAGCCTTTCCACATCAAGGATCGGATGGCCCAAGGGGGCGATGACGCAGCGATTCCATCGATAGCAAGGCAGCATTAACAGCTCCTCTTGATCGGCGATTGCCTCCGTGGCGATGGCCAGATCGGCTTCACCAGCAAGCACCAGATCGCAAGCTTGCTGCGGGCTGCCTTGATGCAGGGACAGAACGACTTGTGGATAGCGCTCGGTGAAGAGGCGGATGACCCGCGGCAGCACATAGCGCGCCTGGGTGTGAGTCGTAGCAATGGCGAGGTTGCCAGCGGTCCGATTCGTGAATTCGTCGCCGACCTGGCGCAGGTTGTCCAGATCGGCCAGGATTCGCCCAGCGATCGCCAGCACCTGCCGGCCGGGCTCCGTGACCTCGACCAGTCGCTTGCCCTGGCGGACGAAAATGTGGATACCCAGTTCGGCCTCAAGCTGCCGGATCTGCTTCGAGACCCCGGGTTGCGACGTGAACAGAGCCTCGGCGGCGGCCGAGATATTGAGCCCCTGCCGCAAGACCTCGTCGATGTAGCGCAGTTGCTGGAGGTTCATACCATGCCGCCTATCATTTCTGGCCCCTTGAAATAGAAGGACCGGGAGATCGAAGGACCGGTCAACCGCCCTGCCCCTGATGTTCAGCGCTCGTTGGCAGCCCATCCCCTGTCACCAGCCCGGCGAGCGAGCAATTTCTGGCGCGTTATTTGCGTATTTATTTCGCAAGCTTGAGGCGTTTGCTATTCGTCACATAATCTGATCAAGGAATCGCGTGCGGATCACAGGCGCAGCCGTTGCCAGAGACAGCGCTCCGTCGCCGAAACTGCTTGAACCAAGCAGAATAGACT